>QNEE01000001.1 GCA_003645085.1 bacterium
GAACAAGATGAATTTCGCGGGACCAGCCATAACTTGATTGTAAAAATCCCCGGCGATATAGAGACCGAGAATATCGTTCTCTGCGCCCACGCCGATAGCGTAGCGAGCTCTCCCGGCGCTATCGACAACGCTGCCGGTTGTGTGGAACTTCTCGGATTGCTCGAACATTTCGCGGAAAATAGGCCACGGCGAAACCTGATATTTTGCTTTTTCGGAAGCGAGGAACTCGGTCTCCTCGGAAGCCGTGCGTTTGTCGAAAAACACAAAGACGAACTCGAGAATATAAACCTCGTAATCAACCTCGACCTCGGCGGCGATATTTTCGGTGAAAACCGTGCGATAGTTACCGGCCCAAAAGAATTAGCCGATTATATCGACTCCAGAAACAAGCTTAGAGGATTAGGCCTCAGGGTTTCGCAAGATATCTACTCGAGCGATAATATGCCATTCGCGAAAGAGGGCATCCCGGCGGTAAACCTCGCCCGGTCCGGGCTCGCCGCCTCGATGGGACATTCCGCCGACGACGATATACACAACGTCGATGAAAAATCTCTGCGGTCCCTCGCACGGATAGCGCTCGATTTCGCCGTCGAAATGGCAAACGCCCAGGCTTTCCCTTTCGAGAGAACAATCCCTCGGGATATCGAGGAGAAGATTAAAAAATATTTCCGCGAGAGAATGGGTTTAGAAGACAAGAAATGAAGAAAGGCCTGTTCATATTGCTTTTTACTGTTTCGGTAACTCTGGGTATTAAATGCGGACTCGTCGAAGCTATAAGAACCAAAAGCTCTCTTTTTGCTCCGCGCCCCGGACTTACTGATTACTTCGATTCGGAAGATGGTCATTTCCGCGTCTGGTTCACTCTCGAGGGGGACAGCGCTATCGACCCGACAGATACGAATCCCGCCGACGGCATTCCCGATTGGGCGCAAAGAGCCGCGGAATATCTCGAAAGGGCGTGGGCTTGTCTCGTAGATACAATCGGAGCGAAAGAACCGCTCCCCGATTTCGGCGCCGGCGGCAGCGACCGGGTCGACTTATACCTTGTCGAACTTTCCGGTGTCTATGGTATGACTTATATGGATAGCCTTCTTCCCGACGGCTCGGCTACCGCTTATATGGTTATCGAGAACGATTTCGAGGCAAGCGACTTCCCGGAATATATCGGGCGCGAAGAAGAAGCACTTGCGGTAACCTGCGCTCACGAATTTTTCCACACGATTCACTATTCATACAGCGCGAATTTGAGCTGGGTATGGTGGATGGAGGCGACTGCGGTCTGGTCGGAGGAGAGAAATTTCCCGTCGGTGAACGACTATTTGAATTACCTGCATTACTTTCAGGACCATCCCGATGTCGGACTGAACGATGACAGTCCAACCTATAGAATATACGGCGCGTGCCTTTTTCCGATTTACCTTTCGGAAAACTACGGTGACACGGCAATAATAGACATCTGGGAGAGAGTGCCCGTTTTCACGGAATACGGTGCCATCTATCGATGGGCGGATTCTGTCGGTGTCGCTCTCGACGACCTCTATGGCGATTTCGCCCGCTGGAATCTATTCGTGGGAGATTATCACCGCGATTTCGGTTATCCTGACGCCGACTCGATGCCCGAACCGGCGTTCATAATGCCTTCGGAATTCCCCGAAATTCTCGACGGCGGTGGTGCCGCGGTCTATATCGACCTGGCCGATTCATACACCGGCGGCGCATGGGCGACCGTCGAGGGGGGCGACAGTGTTTCGGCGGTTCTATATGGAATTGTGCCTCACGGTCGAACCGATACGCCGGATACATCCGTCGATATCTTCAATATAAACGACACTATCCCCGGCGTGTGGCGATACGACAAACTCATTGCCGTTGTCGCGAACCTCAGCTCCTACTACGGCTGGGATGCCGACCTTGGAGATTTCCTCTATGGTCCGGCGCCATCGGCGACCGTCGAGCTACTAGGCGATGTCCTCGACGAACCGCCCTATCCTAATCCTTATGTTCGCGGCGAATCTGGCTCTATCCGGTTTCCTTATGCCGTAAAGGAAGACACGCGGATGTTATTTGCCGTCTGGACATCTGCCGGAGAGTTAGTCTATCAGGAAGAATTCGAGACCGTTAAAGGTTTCCATTATTCCCCTTCGGGTTCTTTTTCCTGGGAACCTCTAAACGAAGCCGGTGAGCAACTTGCAGCAGGAATTTATATTTATCGCCTCGCCACCGAGAATAACAGCCATAAAGGGAAATTCGCTATAATTAACAAATGAACTCTGTAAAACGTTTAAAATTAGTGTTCTCGAGTTGGATTTGTTATGCGCACGACTTTAGTAGTGGTGCGCTAATGGTTTGTTGGATAAAGAGCTAGCCCACTTCGGTGGGTTCACCGATTGTGAGCGATTTCAATCGCTTTTTTCAATCGCCTTTACAGACAATTCCAATTTTGCAGGATTCTCAATAATTAAAAATATAGGAGCAGAAGAATGAACTGGAAACTATTAGAGGAACTCAGCAACACTCCCGGCGCGCCGGGGCACGAAGAAGCTATCGCGAACATATTCAAGCGCGAGCTTGAAAATATAGCGACCGAAATCGAGACCGACCCGATGGGCAACGTTATCGCGCACATACCCGGCGACGGACCGCAAGTAGAACTCGACGCTCACACCGACGAGGTTGCGTTTATTGTATCGAATATAGACGACGATGGTTTTGTTCGCGTGCAACCGTTGGGTGGTATCGACCCGCGGGTCTTTTATGCACAGCGTTTAGTAATCCACGGCAAGAAAGACCTGATTGGTATCGTCGGGGCGGTCCCGCCACACCTCACTCGAGGGAAAGAAACCGACCGCGACAAATCCGTTCCTATCGAGGATGCATTTATCGACCTCGGCCTATCGGCGGAAAAAGTCCGGGAATCGGTTAGTGTCGGCGACATCGTTACGTTCCACAGCGTTTTTCACGACACCGGCGAAGCGGTTATCGGCAAAGCTTTCGACGACCGCGTCGGGGTTTTCGCTATGATAGAAGCGGCAAAAAACGTAAAAAAACCAGCTTGCGATTTATTCCTCGTTGCTGCTGTTCAGGAGGAGAGAGGTTTACGCGGCGCGCCGGTCGCAGCTTATAAAATTAACCCGGATATAGCGATTGCAATCGAGGGCACACTCGCCAACGACCTTCCCGATGCACCGGCACACAAACGGCTCGCTTGCCAGGGATATGGTCCTGAGATTAGAATAACCGATAGATTGGCTATTATGGACAGGTCGCTCGTTAGGTTTCTGGGGGAACTCGCAGAGAGAAAGAATATCCCGCACCAGTTTATGGTCAAATCGGTAGGAACGACCAATGTCTCGTCGATTCAGACGACGGCGGGCGGCGTCCGCGTTGCGGCTATATCCGTAGCCGTGCGATACATCCATGGCCCCAACGGTCTCGTCAACAAGCGAGACATAGAAAACCAAATCGCCCTTATAAAAGCTTTTCTGGAAAACGCCGATAAAACGCCGCCGAGATAATTGGGGGATTTTATTCCCGCCTCGGCCCGACAGGCATAAGGTAGAGCGGCACGCCCTCGACGCCGAAAAGCGCCGAGACCCTATCGTCGTGAAACGCGCCTATTGCGACGGTCGATAATCCCAATGCCTCGGCAACCAGATATATATTCTGTCCGATGTGCCCTATCTCGATATGCACGTATCGTTTTCCGCGTTCGCCGTAACGCCGGGTAGTCCGTTCGTAAATACCGAAAAGACATATCACAGCCGAGGCGTCTTTTAATGCAGATTGGCGCAGGGCGGCATTTGCGAGGTCTTCAATAAAAAGACCTTCTTTGATAGGTTCCAAAGCGTGCGATTCCTCGATATACCGGTATATTGCCGGTTCGAGACCTTCGACATTCTCCGCGAGAAGGTAAATATCTATTGGATATGTCGCCCCTGCGCTCGGCGCGGCGCGAAATCCGCGAGAGCTCGTAATGCCGGCGGAGGCCCATAGAAGTTCGCTAACCTGTTCGAGGTTTATTCCGCCGGAGCCGTAAGACCGCCTGCTTCGTCTTTCCTCGATAGTCCGATGCAACGGCATATCGGCACCCGGCGGCGGAGGCAATTTGATAATCTCACCCATAGCCGATATTATTATTAAGCCGATTAACAGGATTAAACAAACAAGTCTCTTCTTAGTCCTCGTCACCGCTAATGACCTCTGCCTTGCGGATATATACCGGTTCCACAGGCTTGCTCCCCGCCAGCGGGACCTTTTCGAGTTGATAGACAACATCCATTCCCGCAATGACCTTACCGAAAATCGTATATTGACCGTCGAGGTGCGGAGCAGCCTTGAACATAATATAGAACTGACTTCCGCTAGAGGCTTTATCGGGGTTAACGGCATCGCCGCGACGAGCCGCAGCGACCATACCGGCAGTATGCTTTAAATCCGAGAACTCCGCCGGGATAGTATAACCCGGGCCTCCGGTGCCGTCCCCTTTAGGGTCGCCGCCCTGTGCCATAAACCCTGGGATTATCCGGTGAAATGTTAAACCGTCGTAAAACCCCTCTTTTGCAAGTTTCACGAAATTCTCAGCGTGTTTCGGTGCGACATCCGCCAGAAGTTCGATATCGATATTGCCGAAATCGGTCGTCAACCTTACTACAGGGTTTTCGCTTTTGGCGGGCGCCGGTTGTGGTCGGTCGTCGTTGCCGTTCGCCGCACAACCAAAGCCGAAAACCAGAACTGCCGCGATTAACGTAAGAACTAAAACCATCTTTTCCATCCTTCCTCCTCGGGATTATTTATGGCGCCTCGTTTTCATTATTTTCGAGAGGTCCGCCATATTCTTTAAGTTTTTCTCTTGCCAGAGCGACTATGGAATCGTCTGTCGATGTCTCAACCATCCTTAACCAGACCTGCTTGGCATCTTCTATTTTATCTCTGAACTCGAGAGCCAGCGATAGGTCGTAGAGAACGGTTTGGTCGTCGCTTCCCGAACAGAAACAGCTATCTAATCGATGCGGCATCAGGACATCGAAGGCTCGGTCGATTTCTCCGAGACGCACCGCGAACATTCCCATTTTTTCACCAATCATGCAACGAATGCTGTCATTAGACAACGTATCGTAGACTATTTTCGCCAGCTCGAATCCACGTTCGTATTCTGCCATTTTGTAATTCACCCGCAGCAAACCGATAAAGGCCTCGAACCAGACATAGGGATTAGCCCCCGTTTCACCGGTAAGACTCGTGTAAAGTATGCGCGCTTCGGTAAACCGCTCGAGACCCTCGTAGCTTCTCGCCAATCTTAATTCTGCCAGTTCAAGCTGCGTCGAATCTTTAGCGTTTTCCAGAACATTATTATACGTTGCAACAGCCCTTTCGAGCAGATTCTCTGCCGCATAGTAGTCCCCCAGAGCGATTACTCCTCTGGCTGCAAGCGGCGATTCCGGGAACTCCCCGAGAAGCTGCCCGAATATCTCGGATGCGGCTACGGTATCGCCCATACCGAGATAACAATGGCCCATTCGGTAGCTGGCCTCGACCCAAAGAGAGTCCGGGATATTGCGCTTTCTCAATCTGTCGAACGCTATCGCACCCTTTTCGTAATCACCAATCTCACAAAGATAGCCCCCGATATCTATTAGCAACTCTCCCACTAACGGCGAATCGGGATATTTTTCGAGAAACTTATCCGTAATCTCGAGCGGGTCGGTGTAGATACCGAGGTGATAACGTGCGTGTTCCGCAAGAACCCGCGTTCTGTCGGCAGTCTCCCGTGAAACCGCGTAAGCCTCGACCTTATCGGCAAGCCGGATAAGCTCGGTATACCCTTTTCTTTTGTAGAGGATATCGGCGAGTTTGGGGACGACCTTTTCGGCGAGAGGGCTACGACGATAGCTGGTTAAAAATTGCCACGCGGATTCCTCGACCTTTTCGGTATTGCCGAGAGCCTCGTAAGCCAGTATCAGGTTATATAACGCGTCGTCGCAAACATCGCCGCGGCAGGTGTTTAGAAAATCCCTTAGCTCCGAAGCTGCTCGACCGGGACGACCCTCCAAAAGAAAGGTTTCCGCATAGGTCGAACGCGCACGCTCGGCGAAATCGTCGTCGAAACCCGAAAAAACCGTCGCAAAAAACATCCGCGCCTCTTCGTATTGCTTCGTTCGCAGGTAACACCAACCCAACCCCCAGCTTGTTTCACGGCGACGGTTCTCGCAGCAATCGAAAGCGAGCTGGTAATATCCTATCGCTTCCCGGTATCTACGCCTACGGTAAGCACACTCGCCAGCGAACAAGTTGCATTCTCCAACCAGAGCCATATCTTCGGCTATATCGGCGGAACGTAGAAATTGCGCCTGTGCCGCGGCAAGTTCGCCGTCCTGCATAAAAAGATATCCTATTCTAAGTAGGACATCGGCGTATAAATCTGGAGACAATTGAGCCAGAAGGGCGCTGTCCTGCGAGGCCTGAGTAGCGCGAGTTTCTATTTCACCTAAAAGGGAAAGATAAGGCAAGCGTCCGATATAAGGTGAATCGGGGAACCGGTGTCGTAACCGGTCGAAACCGCGCATAGCTGCAAGATGCCGTCCCTCCATAAAATCCACCGCACCCAGAAGAAAAAGCGCCTCGTCAGCCCACCAATGAGCGCTTTTACGAGAAGAAAAATCATAAAAACTTATCGCGGTTTCGAGGTGTTCCCTACAAGTTTCCCATTCGCCTCTGGCAAAAGAACCGGCCCCGATACGGTAGTTTATTTCCCCTTCTAGAAGACTCCTCGGGTACTTTTGAAGAAGGTTAATAAATACGACCCTCGACGAATCGGTCGCACCCAATCTTCCGAGAGACACACCCTGAAGGTAACCTGCCATAAGGCGCATTATCGCCTGTCCGCTTTTACCTGAAGAAAGTGATGCAAACAAAGTAGCTGCCGAATCGTATTCGCTATTTGAAAAATGCCATACAGCTAACCAGAAATTCCCCCATGGCGGGCTTCGTGTGCTAAAAACCTCACGCAACCGCCCCGGTCTGCCGCTACTCTGGATACAGTCCCCGAGCCAGAAAGCCGCCCAATCCATAGCAGGAGGCGAACTCGGCTCGGAAATCGCTTGTGCATAACTTTTTAGGGCGCGCGTGTTCCAATCGGCAGATTGATAGCTGTAAGCCATTATTAGAGCACGTTGGACGCTATAATCACCAGCGCGGTCTCGTGGAATAAAATAATGCGCGGATTGAGGGGAAACCTCGATTAACCGTTTCGACCAGTAATCTGAAAACCGGCTTTCGTCGGATGGTTGCGCCAGCGAGACCGCCGTAAAAACGAATATAAGCAGCAAGCTATTCGGGTTTCTCGATAGCCTGCTCCAACTCGTCTTCATCTCTTGGCGGTGCATATAATTGGGAAAGTCCTATACCTATTGAAGTTTCGCTTTTGCCCCAGTAGCTCGTTTCTAATCCTAAAACATAACCTTTACCGATGTCTATGTCAAGCCCGATAACAGGTTTCGGATATTGACCCGGGTCGTTGAAAAAACCCGATAGCCTGGCATACGGTTCACCCGAATCCTCGGAATATGATTTCCTGTATTTCCGACCCGTAATATAGGTCCAATGAACCCCTATATAAGGCTTAGTCCGTCCGAATCGCCAACTACCGTAAAACCCGATGTCGAAATTCTGGTATCTATATGAATCCACGAAATGCAAAAGACCACCACCGAATTGGACTTCGTCCGAACTTCGCGTGGTTAGCCACGAGGCGGTTACATACCAGCGAAGCGGGTATCGCGCGGTCCATCTGCACCCGATACTCGGATAGAAGACGGCGTAATGCATCCTGACGCCCAATCCGAACGCGAGCTCTTGCTTACCGTTGAAATCCTCTTGAGCAGTGCTGTGGCTCGGCATATCGATATCGGCCATACCGAAATAACCGTAAATATCCGTAAAACGGAATATCCCCAGTGACGGTTTTATAAGCACCCTGCGGCTATTTAATTTATAGTCCGGACCCTCGTAACGGATTTTCCACTTTTCATAATCGAATTCTACCCCCGTGCCGAATTTATTATATGGCGTCTCCGATGTGGGATTACCGACCATTATACCAAAAACAGGCAGAATGAAAGTGGTAACGGCAAACGCGATTATGGCCGCATTTTTCGGCATACCAATCTCCTTTTTAGGGGACGGGTTCTATTATACCGCCCCCGGTTTTTACTGCTCTTCTTTAATATAAAACTCGGTTCTCGGCGCTTCTATGACCGTCTCCGGTATTCCCTCGATATCCTCTTCCGGGGGTCTACCCGGGCGCCTACGAGCATAACCTACCTGAGTAGTCAACATTCCCCCTGTGCTATTTATAGTCGCCATTAACACTCCGATACTCGCCCCTCCGGTATCTGCAGCGGTGCAGGTCCAGCTTGCTTCTCCGGTGTTTCCCGTTGTTTGCGGATTAGCCGTAACGATAGTTACATTCGCGCCGGAAAGCGTAATATCCTCACCGCATATCGGATTATCCCACTGGTCGACTATACGGACTGAAGTAATAAAATCGCAGGTGTATGGAACCGAACTGGGAGCATTGATAGTCGAATTACTCGAGCTGGGCAGGTCGTGTTTAAGATATACAGTTCCACTTGTTACGACTCCGCCGATATTCGCGGTTACATTCACCGCTTTCGCGGTATCCTGCCCGCAATAATCGTCGCGGAATACGTTTGCGCCGGTATAGGTGCTTACCGCGTAACTACTGTAACATTCGTTAACGGAAGTTACCGGCGAGGTTACCGAACCCCAGTCGGTTATCAGGTTTACACTCGTTCCGTCCGTAACCGGATTCCTGTTGACGTCCCATATAGAGACTTGAATCTCCGCTGTTCCGGTGGCGTCGGCATAGACAACCGCGGGCGAAATCGAAATAGCCATGCTGTCCGCCGGACCGCTATTATAGAAATATACGGTATCCGCACGCACGCCGCTCGTATCTCTCGTTTCCGCGATTATCGTAACGATACCGGTAGTGCCTCTGGGGTCGGCCGAATACCAGGTCGCAAAGGCGAACCCCGAATCGTCGGTTACGGAGGAGGTCGTTATCGCGCCCTGTAAAGCGGTGAACCATACGGCAGTTCCCGGCGCTACAGGATTATCGAACGTATCGGTAACGATAGCCATAATCGAGTTACTAACACCATCGATATCCCAACCGCGCACATTACAATCCTCTCTCGATACCGAAACATTGAACGGCAGACCGCTGCCGATGGTTATCCTCGGCGCACGGGAGTCGATAGACCCGCCGCCGGGGATATAAGCGACGGCTTCGACGACCATAGAGCCTGACCTATCGCCGCTTCGTGCGGCGACACTCGCGCGACCGGCCATCGTATAGACTGTATCGCTGACCAACGCGCCGCCGGGTATCAACTCGGGATTTATCGAGCCGCCGGTCGGATAATCGACAATTCGGAACACGACCGCGCAGCTATCGCGGACTGGATTGTCATACTCGTCGTATATTACAGCTTCGATTACCGCTTGGTCAATCTCGCCCACTCCGCGGATATAGATAAAATCACGGCTTACCGCGATATCCATAGTATGCGGCGGGCCGGCGTATAGTAGTATGTTCGCGTGTTCTGACAAACCATCGACGGTAGCTGTAATCCCTGTCAGGCCGGCATTCAGTCCCGGGGTATAAAGCGTGGCGTAGAAACCGCTATCATCGGTGGCTACAATCGGGTCGGCGACGCTGCCTGTTCCGACGCTATCGACACTCAAATATACGTATGTCCCCGGCGCAACCGGATTATCCGCGGCATCGGTTACGTAACCGGAAACGATGCTCGTTATGCTGCTTCCGACTGTAGCTGTATCGGGCACGACGGTCAGCGTGATTTCATCCGGAGAACCGGCTTCGTAGGTAATTGTTACGAAAGCGGTTTCGCTCTGACAGATAGCGCGAATAGTATCGACACCGCTCGTATCCGCGGCGACGAGAATAGCCTCGGCGACACCGCTCAATAACGAATCTACGGGCGTAATCAAACCCATCTGTGCCGTGAAACGCACCGTTACGCCGTCAGATACCGGGTTGCCGAGACTATCTAAAACCGTAACGTGAACGTCCGCAGTCGAAATTCCGTCGGCGGGCAACCCGCGCGGTGAAATCGATATTATTATCGTATCGACCGTCGTAGCCAGATAATCTATCGGTAGATACCCGTTAACACCGCCGCTGGTCGCCTGCAGGTAAGATGAACCTATTCTGGTTGGTGAGGTAACCTTGAACGGAACTCCGCCTAAAGGTCCCGTTACCGCCATAGGGGGCGTTACAGACCCGAGGTCGAGCGTAAACGTAATAGCCTCGCCCGGAATACCGTTCCCGAAAGCGTCCTCGACCCAAACCGAATCGGCGAGTGTATCCACGCCGTCGGCGTAGAGTTGAACGAAATTCGTATCGAATCGGACAACCGCTATATCTCCCGGCAGGAAATAGACCGAGATAGTATCCGAATATATCGTATCGACGTAAGCGTAGACAAAGGTGCTTCCGATTACGGTCGGAGTGAACAGATGGACAGTAGCCCCGCCGTCGGTTGTAGTTTCGCGGTTCGGATTAAGAAGACCCTCGACACTACCGAGCGTCGTATCCTGCCCGAATCTCACGATAGTGCCGTCGGCAATAGGCATACCCAAAGTATCGGCGACGAATGCTGTTATGTCGGCGAAAGTAACACCGTCTGCAGGCATATATCTCGGTGTAATTGAAAGTATAACCTCTCCGACATCTGTCGGGTCGAGCTGGATTTGCGTTACGCCCTCCGCGCCCTCGCAGTTCGCGCGGACAATAGCGACACCCGCGTAGCGTCCGGCTCTGAATGGAACATCGACCCAACCGGAGTCGTCGGTCGCCGCGACACTCCATATCGTTCCGTAATCGGGCGGGTCGATAGAGAAATTAACGGCGTGTCCTGCGCCCACTTTATTGCCAAATGCATCGGTAATTTCTCCGTGAATCATCGTCGTATCCGTCTCATCGGCCATAAGAGTGGTTCTTCCCGGGGTAAGCCAGACATACGCAGGCGGGCCGGACTCGAAAAGGATTGCCACGGTATCGGTCGAGTCGCCGCAGGTAGCGACGAGGCTGTCCCAACCTACGCTCGTATAGGCTGTTATCGTTGCGTTGGCCTCGCCGTCGGTAGTCGTAGTGAAGACTGGTGAAACATTCCCAAGTGAAAGGTCGGAGAACCGGACCGTAGTTCCGTCCGATACCGGATTGTCTGTCGTATCCAGAACGTAGACGATAACATCAGCGGTGCTTGCGCCGTCTGCTGTGAGGATTGTCGGGACGACCGTCAGGTTAACCTCCTTGACCTCCGTTGAAGTGAATTCGATAAGTATGTTCGCGTGAGCATCCCCGGATGTGGCGGTAACGTTAGAGAAACCGCTGACCGAGCCGGAAACCAAGCGAACACTCGCACGCCCAGAACTATCCGTATATGCCGTAGTAACAATATCACCCAACGTTGCCGAGAAAGTTACCTCTTCACCGGGGCTAACCGGATTGCCATATTCGTCATAAACCTCTACGAATATTGTGCATATATCCGCGGAATTTGCGCTAATAACCGTATCCGAAGCCGAGATATACATAACTGACGGCGGTCCCGGCACGAACCGGGCATAAGCGGTATCGATTGCGGTTCCGCCGGCGCTTGCTGTTACATATACGGTATCTGCCGGTGTGGTTCCCGCAATAAGACTGCTCGTCGCAACTCCACCCAGTGTATAAGCTACCGCCGGACTGATAATCCCGTCGCTTGTTCCGAAACGAACCATCGTGCCGTCGGAGACCGGAAGACCAGTGGAATCCCATACTACCGCTGTAAGATTAGCGGTTTCGACACCGTTTGCCGTTAGCTGCGGCGGATTAACCACGAGAAGTAACGATTCCGCAAGAAGCGGAAGGAAATTCAACGTCGCATATCCCGTAACTCCGCTGCATCTCGCAGACAAACTCGCCGTGCCGAAATCTGTTTCTGCAATAACCACCGTATAGGAAAACCCGGAATCGTTTGTTGCGCTTGCAGGTGTAACATAGCCTATAGTGATATCGTAACTAATCGGCAGACCCGGCGTAACGGGGTTCCCGAAAGCATCTGTAACCTCGACCCATACCGTCTGTGTGTCCGCCCCGTCCGCATACATATCCCTTATCGGCAGGACGAATGCGACAATAGCAGGCGGACCGGGTATGAAATCGACCACAGCGGTATCCGCGACAGTCGGGCTTACCGAAGCTATAATTGTGTCGGGACCCGTAGTAATCCCCGCGATAAGCTGCGCTGTAACCTGACCGTCCACAGTATAAGCCGTCCGCGGGGTTACGATACCACCACCTCGACTTTCGAAAAATACGGGGGTATTATCCGAAACCGGACGAATCCCACCCGTCGTATCCAATACCGAAGCGAGAAGGTTGCTGGTAGAACTGCCGTCGGCGAGAATACGTATCGGGTTCGCGACGAGGTCTATTACGTCGGCAGTAAGCGCATAGAAATAGTATGGTCTGCTGCCGACAGCGACACCGCTTCGAGCGGTTACAAAAGCCGGACCGGTTTCCATACTCGAAAGAAGCGTTCGAGCCGTCCCCGAATCCGAATCGACAACGCTCGGCGAGATAATCTCGCCACGGCTGGTCTCGAATGTAACCTCGGTTCCGATATTAACAGGATTATGGTAAGCGTCGTAGACCCTGACAACGACATCGTAACCTGCGCCGTCGGCCGGAAGCGTATCGGCATAAGTCGTATCGAACTCGATAGTCGCGGGTTCTCCAGGAATATAGGTAACCATAGCCGAATCGACTACTGTGGCGCCGACTGTGCCGATAATCAACCCCTGACCGACATCGACGGGTGCGGTAAGAATCGCGGTAGCCTGCCCACCGGAAGTAAACGCGATACGCGGAGTGATAATACCTGTAGGCCGGCCTCCCGTCGTATCCTGTGTGAACGTAACGCGCGTATTATCGCTAACTGGTAATCCGCCGGCATCGTAGACATAGGCCGTAATATCCGCGGTGCTCGTCCCGTCTCCCGGAAGTATAGTCGGTATGACATTTACGATAATTTCGGCAGCAGTGAGCGAGTCGAAGAACACATCCACAAACTCGATAGCCTCTCCGCAACGAATAGTTACCAGCGCGTGTCCCGACTCGGTAGAAGCGGTCAATCGGGTAAAGGCATAACCGGAAGTATTTGTATAGCCTGTTGGAATAATAGAACCGAGTGTCGTCTCGAACGATACGGGCGTAGCGGGAGCAACCGGGTTCGGATAGCGGTCGTAAACGGTGCATGCAATGGCAGCCACAGATGCGCCGTCGGCATATAAAGTCCCGGGGATGGCATACGCGACTATCCGCGAAGCCGGTCCGGGATTCAGGCGAATGGTAGTTCTACCGGTATCGGACCCTGCGATAGCCCATATTTCGATACCGGGTGTAGCGACTGTATCCGCTTTGAGTACCGTAGTCGCTACTCCGCTGTCGGTATAGGCATCTGCGGGTAGCGGCAGCGCAAGACCGCTGGGAACCTCGAAACGAACCTGAGTATTGTTCGATACGAGATGACCGCCGGCGGAATAGACATAAGCATAGAGCTTGGTTGTGCTCGTGCCGTTGGCTACAAGTTCGGCAGAATCTGCAACGAGCAGGACATTATCGACAGTAGTAGCTTGTAGATTTATTTCTCCGTAACCCATAGCCTCGCCGCAATAGGCAAGAATAACGGCGTTGCCGGGTTCGAGTCCGGCGACCAACAGGGATTTGGCGATACCGGAAGTATCGGTTATCGCCGTAGGCGTTATCGTCCCGAGGCTGGTTTCGAATCTCACATTTTCCCCGGCTTCGAGATGGTTCCCATACTGGTCGAGGACTTCTGCGTAGATGAATATATCGTCGGCACCATCGGCCCAGATAGTATCGGTTGGAGTATGAGCCGTATCCGACCAGACGTTGATTGTCGTGGCCGGTCCGGGCTTTACAAAGATACGCACGCTATCTATAAGAGTATCCGGAGGCACCGCCATAGTGTCGAACACCTCTCCGATAATCCAGGCTTCACCAGTGCCGACCTGTGTGCTGGCAGTAAATATTGTTACACAACTACCGCCGAAAGTCAGCTTGGGTGAAACAACTGTCCCGGCCGTATCCGCAGGCCGGACGCGGAAATTGACCCGCGTGCCGTCCGTTATCGGGCTGCCTTCCCAGTCGAAAACCTGACAGGTTATAATAGATTGAGACATACCGTCGGCGACAAGCTCGACAGGGTCGGCAGTCAACAGCAATGCACCGACATCGCTCTTGCGGAACGTAACTTGCGTAAGCTCGAATTTCCCGCTGCTTTGCGCCCAGACCCGTGCGATTCCCGGTTCGGTCCCGGCGGTTAACATAGAGAAAGCGTCCCCAGCCGAATTCGTCATCGTATTCGACGGCGCAATAGTTCCGAGGTCCGTTCCGAACGAAACGGATTCACCTGAAAGCAGTCGATTGCCGAAATCGTCGTAAAGAGTGGCGGTTATTTGCGATTCGTCGCGTCCGTTGGCCGCTATCGTATCCGGATTGGATTGTATATCGATAAACGAGAGAACTCCCGGTAATATCTGGATAAATACGGCGTCGCTTATCGTATCGACCGAAGCTTGTATCCATACGCGACCACGTTTTGTTGTAACACGAAATTGAGTCTCCGCGATACCTGTCGTTGTGTAGGCTATCGTCGGTATTAATGAACCGAGCGTATCCGACGGCGTAAGCAGTGTATCCCATATCGTATCCGGCCACATCGAGAATATTACCGGCGTGCCGTCGGATACGGGATTTCCAAGGCTATCCAGGACGCTGGCCCGGCACGTTGTTTCGGAATACCCGTCTGCCTGCATAACGACATCATCGACCATAAGCGCGACCGTGAAGACGTTAGTCGGTGTAAATACAACGTCGACTTCCCCGCGAGCGATTCCTGAACGACCGACCACTCTCGCAACACCTTGGTCGAAAGAACTGCGAAGGTAGACCTCGACTACACCCGCGCTGTTCGTTTCATCCGACACCGGGAACACTTCCCCACGACTTGTAGAGAACGTTACCTCGATACCGCCTCTAACGGGATTGCCGAACCGGTCGAACACATAGGCGCGGATTGTATCCACACTGAAACTGTCTGCCGGTAAGGTTCCGATGGAAGCCGCCATATAGATGCTGTCCGGTTCCCCGGGAACGAGGTCGCACGAGACCGAATCGGAGATATAGAAACCGAGCGTATCGCCGACATAACCGACGATATGGCAGGTTTGCGCTTTCGTCCCCGCTGTAAATGTCGAAACAAAGGAACCACTATCGGTATAAGCTGTTCCCGGCGAAATATATCCGAGGTCGATGCCACTCGTGTCGGGTATTACATATATATGAACGGGTGTCCCGTCCGTAATCGGATTCCCTAGGCTATTACGAACCATTCCTGAAACCTCCGCCGAGGACCGACCGTCTGCAACAAGCAAACTCGGGTCTATCGTAATAAACATCTCATCGACGTTAGCCGGTATAAAATCGACACGACCGACATCTACCGCTTCGCCCGAAGTCGCGGTAATTAAGGCTGTTCCCGGGACTATCCCGCTTTGCAAACTCGTAATAGCGACTCCTGTCGTGCCGGCTATTATTTCCGTAACGGCGATAGTATCTATATTACCGAGAGTCGTCGAAAAATAGACGAGGTGCCCCGGCGCAACGCGGTTACCCATCGGGTCGAAGACATAAGCATTGATATCGGTGCGCGATGCCCCATCCGCGATAAGACTCGCCGAATCGGGGATTATTTCTATTAGATATGGTTCGCCTGCCCTGAAAGAAACATAGACCGTGTCCGAGACATAATACGTATCAGTCGGGTCGCCCACATAGCCGATAACCATAGCGGTATCGACATCGGAACTGGCGCGGAGAGTTACCTCGGCAGCACCGCTCGTAGTATATGCCACACCGGGGAATATATTCCCCGCACTTGTCGTGAAGAAAATCGGCGTGGAGTCCGAAACACCGACCCCGGAAGTATCGAGAACGAGTGCATGCACTATCGTTTGGCTTACACCGTCGGCGATAAGAGACATACTATCCGTGAACAGGTCGATAGCGCCGACTGTAAGTGGAATAAGGTCTATCATAGTATAGCCGGCCGGGCCGCTCTCGCATGTTCCCGTGATTACCGCTCTGCCGACGCCGACACCCGCCTGGAAAGTTACATCGCTCGGGCCTGTAATATCTGTAAACGTATAAGTCGGGAACATCGTTCCCAGTTCCGATTCGGGGCCGACGACGAAATTAATTCGCTCACCAGATTCCACAAGATTGCTATACTCGTCGTAGACCCATGTTCGCACTGTGCATATACTCGAGCCGTTGGCATAAAGGACGTTCGGGATAGCCTGCATAGTTACGCTAAACGGCGGTCCGGGCGTGAATATAACCTGAACGGTATCCGATAGCGAATCGGCCACTCGCGCCGAGACATAAGCCGTTCCTGTATTCGGCTCGGAATAGAGCCTGACGACCGCCTCGCCGTCCGTGGTCGTGGCGAGTGTGTCTATGCTGCCGAAATCGGCTCCGCCGCCGTCGACAGAATGGAAAATTACCAGAGTTCCGTCGTTGATAGGTTGCCCGAGTTCGTTGAGGACCTTGGCTGTTACCGTAGAATAGCTTTCGCCGTCGGCTGGTATCCGTCTCGGCTCTGCGCGAAGGCTTAAATACGCTGGCGGTGCGATATCCAGATTAACCTGAACTACCGCATGGCGGCCCTCCGCCTCGATATCTATACGTGCGATTGTGGGCACAACTCCGGCAGTTAGCACTGCGTCGGCCTGCCCGGAAGAATTAGTATAGGTAACGTTTGGTGTTATCGAACCCGCGGTAGTCTCGAAACGAACCTCGATGCCCGCGCCGACCGAGTTGCCGTAGCGGTCGTATAACCTCGCGTGGACAATCGTGAACGCCTCGCCGTTGGCGGGTATCGCTGCGTCGTCGGCCCAGGCCTCGATGCTGTCCACCGGGCCGGCAATCAGGTCGAGGAAAGTGTTCGCGCAATTAGTGCTGTCTGTGCAAGCCTGAACCCAGATTCTCCCGGTTTCCGTCGCGCTGCGAATTTGCACTACGGCTTCGCCGTCTGTGGTAAAGCCGACAGTCGGCGATATAAACGCTTTCGCCGTATCATCCGGCAATCCGGAAACCGTGTCTATGCTGAAATAGACCGGCGTCCCGTCGCTTATAGGCATACCGAGGCTATCCGTAACATAAGCCCTTACGAATGTGCTGGAAAGCGCATCGGCGACTATCGCACTCGTGTCTGTGGTTACGCTTATATATCGAACGTCCGAATTAGTAAGTATCAAATAAATCTCGTTATGCGCCTCTTCTGCAGATACTCTTACTCTGGCCTCTCCCGGAACGCGTCCGGAAGTGAACAGTGCGTTCGCGTGACCGAAGGAGTTTGTCGTCTCGGTCGTCGGGTCTATAGTCCCTTTGTTTGCATCGAAACCGACTGTAACCCCGGCGTCTACAGGGTTGTCGTAACGGTCGAATATCTCGACGTGGATATCGCTGGTAGAGAAACTATCCGCCGGTATAATAGTATCGGATGCCTCTATATAAATACTATCCGGAGGTCCCGGGATAAGCTCTATCATCACGCTTTCTATCACGGTCGGGCTGGCTTCTGCAATAATATAAGCTGTCCCGGCGTTGCGGTCTGCGGTAAGCGTAGCGTAGAACCATCCACTATCCGTATGCGCTGTTCTGGGCATCATATTGCCATAAGGGCCGAGACTATCTGTCGTTACGGACAATACTACGGGACTGCCGTCAGAAATAGGTCCCCCGAGGTCGTTAACCACGCGCCCGGAAACATCGGCGGTGCTATAGCCGTCCGCGACAATCTCGACCGGGTCGACATATAAGAACATATCATCTGCCTGTGTATTGGTTAAATCTACCGTAGTTTGTCCTATGGCGGTGCCAGAAACTCCCCAAACAACAGCCGTTCCGGGTGTAATACCGGAATACAAACGCACAGTAGCTTCACCAAGCGAATTCGTATAAGCCGCCGAATCTATTGTCCCAAGTGTAGTGGAGAAATTGATTTTTTCGCCCGCTCCAACTAGATTGTCGTTGAGGTCGTAGACAACCGCCTGTATAGTGGTATAAGTATCGCCGTCGGCGGGGATACTCGATGGAATTGCGGTTAGAGTGATTGTTGCCGGAGGTCCGGGAACGAAATCGACAGTGCAGGTGCCGGTTACGCTATCGCCGGCGTCGCCGGTTATCGTCGCTGTGCCTACCGTCGTGGCGCTACGCAACGTCGTGGTCGCCTCGCCGTCCACAGTATAACCGATACCGGGGAAAACGAACCCAAGGTCTGTCGAAAACCTGATAGGAGTATTATCTGGAACGGAAAAGCCCGAACTATCGCTCACAAAAGCCCTGATAGTAGTAGTGCTAATACCATCCGCCACAAGAGAAGCTGTATCCGAGGAAAGATATATTTCGGCCGCCACAATGGTTGTGAAACAAACGTCGTCGTAATCGGTATAAACCGTTCCACCTTCGTCTTCCGCGCTCGCAGATACCCAGGTAACACCTATTACGTCGGAATATATCTCTGTCGTAACCTGACCGAGACTATCGGTGTTACCGACGGTAACGGCAAAACTACCGAACGGCGCCGCCGAGAACGTAACCTCGACGCCCGATACGGGATTATCGTAAGCGTCATAGACCGTCGCGATAACGTCTGCGGTCGATATCCCATCTGCGGGGACGCTATCCGGAGTAACCTGAACCGTAACTCTGGCAACATCTCCGGCGATAAATTCTACTATCGAACTATCCGAAAGACCGTAGACATCCCCATAAACGACCGCCTTCGTAACAATCTCTGGCGCGCGCCAAGTAATACTAGCGTCTCCGCCGGCGGTTACCGCGAATGTATCCATATCTCCTACGGGGAATCCGGTATAAATATCTCGGTTCCAGAAACGCACGACGGTTCCATCGGCTACCGGTTCCGCGTATTCGTTAAGAACCCGCGCCTTCACAACGGTAGAATCTGTTCCGTTTGCGACAACCCTGTTCGGGTTCGCGGTAACCGTTATATATGCCGCTATCGGCTCTATTTGCTCGACATCGAAAAGGGCTTGAGCGGTTATTTCATCTGCCGGATAATTACCGTAAGGTCCATTTACATATTTCGCAATCATCGCCGCAGTTCCAACAACGTTGGATGCGCGGTAAATTGTATGAGCCTCCCCTTGACTATCGACAATAGCAGGGGTCGAGATTAACCCCGGGACAATGGTAATACCGGGGTCGAAATCGAATAATATCGGTGTTCCGGGTCTAGCATAGTTTAAATATACGTCTCGGACGGTGGCTGTAATCGTGCTGCGTGCCCGTCCGTCTGCAAAAATGGAATCCGGGTCAACGTCCACCTCGATATACACCGGGCAATCAGCAACATAGTGGACGAACGCTGTATCGGCTATCATCCCGGAATCGGCCGAAGCGATAATAGTATCTACCAATGCGGCCGTTGTCGCGTGAAGTTCCGCCGAAGCTTCACCTCCCACTGTAAACCCGAATCCGGGGACAAGGGTGCCTCGCGATGCCGTAAAATCTACTTGTGTATCGTCGGATACTGGCCGACCGCCTGCGTCGAAGACGCTCGCATGAACTACGGTATTTCCGCCGACAGTAATCTCGATATCGTCGGTATATATAATTATATATGCAGGGCCAGTAGAAATTATTTCTATTGGCACGGTCTCGACAGCACCGTCGATAGAAGCGCGGATAACGACCCTGCCGACTATAGTCCCGCCGGTATAAGTAGTTCTGGCGACGCCGAGGCTGTCCGTGGCCATCGGTGAGATAACATTCCCCATCGTATCCGGAATCGCCTCGAAAGTAACGTCCCTGCCGGATTCGGCGTGGTTCCCGAAAGCGTCGTAACATTCTGCGACAATCTCGGAACGTTCGCCGCCGGCGGAAAGCAGTGTATCGGGCGTAGCAGTCAATATTATAGTAGCCACCGGGCCGGGGCCGACAGTTATCGTCTTCGTATCGGCGACAGCATCGCAGGTCGCGATAATAACCCCCCTGCCGGCGATAGTATCCGGGTGGAACGTGGCCAAAGCCTGACCATCCGTAGTAGTCGGGCTTGCCGGGTCGACAAATCCTATCTCCGGCAAATCGACAGTAAAATGAACCCGGGCGCCATCGCGAATCGGGTCGCCAAGACTGTCATAGACCTGAGCCTTAACACCCATCGTTTTGCCGATATGCACGTGCAGGCTATCGGTAGTTAATACGATTTCTCCGGCGGCACCGGGGCCGATATACACCGTTTTTGTGTCGGCTACCGAGCCGACAGTCGCTATAATATCGCAGTCCCCGGCGAACGTATCCGCGCGGAATTCAGCCGTGGCCACGCCACCGGACGTTATGGGGTGCGCCGGAACGACCTCGCCGTAACCGACCGGCTCGACGGTGAAATTGACTATCGTTCCGTCGGTTATCGGCGCTCCGATACTATCGAAAACCTCGGCGGTAACACCCATCCGGCTTTCGAAATCGAGAGTCGTGCTATCTATCGATAGGACAATATCGCCAGCTAAAGCTCCTGTGAGCCAGACGCTCACGTTTTGTGTTACATCCGGGTCGGAGATAAGTTTGGCGTTAATTACAGCTTCTCCGGTTGTATAATGGCTCTTGAATTTGGTGCTACATATACTCGCCGCATTCGTTATCTGGGTTTCGAGTGTTAAATGGCCGAAATCCTCGCTACCCGTAACCATAGAGAACTCTACAAGATGGCCCTCGCCGACCGGATTGAAATGAGCGTCAGTTAAATAGGCCTCGATAATGCTCGAGCTCGCGCTGTCTGCGGGTATCGTATCAGGGGTTGCCGTCAACTCTATCCTCATAGGAACATCGGGCATAAACGCAACCTGCATACTATCCACCGCGCTATCCGCGACCCCTGTAACAACGGAAACATAGACCCACGTTGTGCCTATCGTGGTCGGCGCGATTAGTAATACCCCTGCATAACCCGGAAGCAACGAACCTTCCCCCGTATATGTTGTGAATTCATCATAGAAAGGAGCCATATCGTAAGCTGGCGAGCCACCCCCCATCAGGCTTCTCGGGTCGACACGCGCCCTTGGGGCGCTTTCCGCTATATCTTTCTCTTCGCTTATTCGTTCGATTACTCCTATATCGCCACCGTCGCCTGTAAATAGCGCCGTTCGCCTCGCGAGCGGCATAAACGTTCCCATATCCGTGCGGAATGTAACCGGTGTGCCGTCGGAGCAGGGCCTGTCGTAGTCGTCGGTAATATAAACAAGGATAGTGCATTGGTCGGCGCCGTCAGCCGTAGCCGAATCGAAATCCGCGAGAACGCGCAACTCCTTCGGCAGAATCGGATAGAAATATATTTGTCCGTGACCCGGCGTAGCTCCGGAGGCGGTCGCCGTAATCGTATGCCACCCGGTGTTTCGCGAACTCGTCAGTTCGGTTTGCGCGCGCCCGGTGGCGTCGGTATTGTCCGAAACGGGATTAACCGAACCGCCGTCCTCGTCGGTAGAAAAAGTAACCTGAATTCCAGCCCCGACGGGATTGTCGTAAGCATCGAAAACATCCGCCCAGACCGTGCAAGTATCCTGATTATCGGCGAGAATGCTGTCGCGGCTGAAACTAACGTCGATTCGGCTCGGCTCTCCGGGAAGGAACGGAATATAAATCGTATCCGTAGCCGTAATCACAGTATCGGCAAGCAGTGTATCGAACATTTGATACCACGCAGCGACCATACATGAATCGGCAAGGTAACCGCTTGTTAGAATAACACTGCAAAAACCGCCCGAAGTCGTCGCCTCGCGACTATCCGCCGTAAAATTCCCTTTTCCTTTATCGAGCAACGACCTTTGCCGAACTCGCGAACTCGATAATGTCCCGAGGTCCGTAAAGAACTTTATCCGGACTCCATCTGTAACCGGGTTATACAACGAATCGAGAACCTCGGCCGTTATAATAGATTGGCTTAAACCGTCGGCGGGAAGCTGGTTCGGCAGTGCATTCAACTGGATATATTTTGGAATTGTGCTTGTCAAAAGCACTTCGGTGTAACCCGATGCTCCTTCGCAGGTCGCGGTAACGCGCGCGTAACCCGTCGTTACTCCGCTGGTTAATACTGTAGTTGCGCGTCCGGCGGTATCGGTCAGCGCGGAGGCCGGGAACACAGTTCCTTTATCGGTTGCGAAATCGACCGTCCAGCCGGTATTGCAGGTATTGCCGTATTCGTCGTAGACCGTCGCCGTTATTAACGTAGTATCGTGCCCATCGGCGTTGATTACGGTTCTCGCGGCGTCCACAACCACACTTATCGGGTCGCCGGCTGTGAACGTTACATAAGCCGTATCGGCGATAGTTCCCGTAGTTCCGACCGCTGCGCTGGCGGTGAGTTCGACCTTGTGAGCCGTCGTGGAACTTCGTAAGCGGAGACGTGCGTATCCGTCCACTGTATATGCGACCATCGAAACGGCCGGACGCCTTTTAAAAGTCAGTGCCGCCGGGTGGCGAAGAGCCGCCATAGCCGGACTCGTTTTCTTCGAGTTTGGCGCAATCCTGCCCCTTCCGACCTCTTCTGCAGGGGCGGATTTATAGGCCTCGATGGGCAATAGTGTGCCGTCCTCGGCAGTAAATAGGATTTCCGTGCCGTCGGGCGCCGGAGTTCCAGTCGCACCGACCGTTACGTAAGCCGAAAGTTCTGTCTCGCTGTTGCCGTCCGCGGGAATACTCGTCGGGTCGGCCCGAAGGTCGATAAAATCTACATCCGGAATTTCGAGTATCCAGATGCTGTCCACAGCGGACACCGAATCGTAAATCCCCTGCACCGTAGCGGACATAACCACCAGCCTGCCAGTATTGGGCGCGATAAAGTGTCCGGTAACTATACCATCCGCGTCCGTAATAGCATAATTATCTACCGTAAGGATAATATCACCGAGATTGCCCTCGATAAAATTGAAAAGAACCTTATGGTTCTGGAGACCGCTATAACTGGCATCGAGAACGGTCGCGGTAAGGTCTATCTGGCTGGTGCCGTCGGCATAGACCGTGTCGGGTTCGGCGACGAAATAGATATAAGCCGGGTCGGTATAATTGGTAGGAAGAACGGTTATATACAACCGTTTCGTTCGGATTTGCTCGGCGGTAACCTTGACGATAATCGTCGCCGTGTAGTTCGCCGTGCTGTCCTGTTCTGTCTGGAAAACGGTCGTAGCTATACCGCTGCTGTTTGTCAGAACCTTCTGGTTTTCGATAGTCCCATAATTCGTTGTGAACTCGACGGGAGCATCCGGAACCGGGTTCCCCGTTTCCGTTCCGACTACCAAAGCATAAACATTCGTCTCATCCCCCGCGATTAACGTCGAATAATCTGCCCATACGCTGTCGATTAGATAATCCGTGTCCGGGAATCCAACCGTCCCACTTTTGCCGCAACCGCCGGCGAAAATAAGGGCAGAAATCGCAAGCGAAATTCCCGCCCAAATGATTAAACGAAATATATCTTTTTTATTCATAGAGACGCTCCTTTATTCTTAAATTGGCAAACTCTCTATTACACTTACTATTATACTAATTCTCTTTAAGTGGATTGTCAAGGGAAATTTCGTTTTTTATGCACAGAAAACCTTTAGGTGAAAATGGTTATCCCTAAAATCCACCTAATATTTTTTGTTTTTACTATATATAATAAAAAAGATGCAAATTTTATGCCGTAGAAGAAACCCACTTAAATAAAGGCTTTGCGGATTATGTTGCAGGTGAGTTTATTGCATTTTGCACGAAAAAACTTTATAATGCAATTCTCTATAGAAATACGTTCCGGGAGGTTCATCCGAACCGGAAAGAACGGTATATTCCGTATTAAAAAACCAATCTTAGGGTATCTCTTGAAATACCTTTTGCTCCAAACCCCTCTTTGAAACGGGCAAGACCGAAATTCGGCTCCATATCGAGCGTATAGGTCCCGAAATCCAGCCATGAAAATCCTCGCTCTATCGCCCACTGGAAAATATGCCGGAAAACGAGATTCAGCGGACGGAATTCCTGCGCGTCTTCACGGTGGCTTATGTAAAAAGCAATAACGGCCTGTTCGTCGACCTCCCAGATATTGACTCCCGCGACCGGTTCACCGTCGAGTATGGCATTAAATTGATGTATCTTGTCGGGAAAACGTTTTTTCAGGTCGAGAAGTTCTTCGAGCGTATGTGTTGGTTTGGTGTTATGCCGGGCGTATAGATTGGCCTTTAAGATATCGTAGAACGCCGGAATATCGCCTTGCTCTGTTACTTTAACACCGGCTTTTTCCGCTTTTCGCGCGGCTGTGCGCGCTTCCGGACGGAATAACGCAAAGGCTTCCTCTCCCGTTTTCCCGAGCCTGAGCACAGCCGTTAATTCGCGTTTAACAATTACTCCGCCGTGCCGCATAAGCGCAAAATCTACGTGCTCATCCGGAAAGCGATGATATACCAGCGGAACTCGCGTGAACTCGATTCCTTCAAAATCGTTTCTTATTGCCCACTCAATCCAGACATCGACCATACGATGCGCCGGTCTTATTCCTACCTTTGTCGAACAGGCTATGCCGCCGAAACTCGCTCCGGGATGGCTTGCGTATATCCGTTTTCCGTCTCTGAAAGCGACTGCCCCGGGAAGAACTCCGGCCCATTTACCCCTGTCGTCGAAAATAAGATGGTGATGTTCGAATCTATCATCGGGATGGTAACTTAAAAACCGTTGGGTATGGAATATCGTGCCGTTGTTCGCTTTTGAAACGAAATCGTCCCAGCGAGCGGCAAGTTCGGGTGTATATTCGATAGCTTTCATCAATCTCCCCTGATTAATGCCACTTTGCCGCGGAGAGTTCCGCTACTCGACGGTGCCGACAGCAGATAAATTCCACTTGCAACCGGTTCTCCAGCGTTGTTTCGACCGTCCCATAAAGCCGTCGATATGGATGACCTATCTGAAACAGATATTGTCCGGATAGGTTGGCCATCGGGCGTATAAATATACAGATGGGCATCGGACGGTATTCCGGAAATACTCACCATATCCGTAGCTTTCCTATACCAGATGAAAGGATTGGGATAAACGACGAGTTCACCGTCGGACTCGGAACCCTCACCCAGTCCAGTATGAAGAACACTTATCGCGCCCTCGCCACAGAACCAGACATCGCCGGTTGTAGGATTAAAAGCTACCGCGTAAAGAACCTCGGTAGCGAGGTCGGTTCGTTCTTCTGGGAGTATATCGGGGGTATAGCTGGTTCTTATGGCGTGCCATGAGCTATCGGAGCTGCGATACATCGCCGCACCGCTCTGGTCGGTAGTAATCCACACGTTGTTCCATTTATCGACAACTATATCGTTTACGCCGCTGCCGGCGTTTTCTGGAAGAGCCTGAATCGTAACCAGGCCGAATGCCGGGTCGATACTCGCGACGCCCCCCGCTACCGCAACCCAGGCTTTCCCTGTCGTATCCACATCGACTCTCTTCGCCGACGCACTCGGCAATTCGTCGTTATAATTAACCACGAAGTCGTCCGAAAAACTTTCGAGGTCCGGCCCCACATCGACCATCGTAACCCCCTCGTCTTTGAGGACCAGCCAGATACGACCCGAGCCGGCGGCTATATCGTAGACCAGATTATTCGGGAATCCCGACACTCCACTATAATAGCTCACAATCGGGTTTTCGAGGTCGCCATGTCTTTCGAATGCTGCCGCGACGAGATTCGATATAGCGAAATAGTTCGTTATCCACATCACATCCCGTTCGTCGTCGTAGGCTAACGCCCAGCAAAGCTCGTCATTTTCGCAACCGGGGTAACCCGTTAAAATGCTATTCGTTCGGTCGAATATCTCCCAGTCTCCGTTCGTAAAACGTTTATAGACACCGTATCCACTCGTTCCCGCCCACAATGTTCCGTCGCAATCGAGTTCTACCGCCTCGATTTTATATATGGTATTATATACTGCCATACTTATCGAGTCCGAAGAATCGGGTTCCATCGACCTCGTATCGAAAACAGTCCATACGCCGTCGCGAAAACGGTTTATTCCATATCCGTGTGCTACTACCCAGACGTCGCCATTGGGAGCTATAGCTATATCGGTGAATCCTCCTCCGCGAGGGCAATTTATTGCATACGGCCATACAGTATCGTTTATCATCACACCGAAACCGACTTCGAGGCCGACATAAAGGGAATCGTTTAGCACTGTTCCTCGGTGTGCGGGGAAATAACCCTCGACTTGAATACGGTCGAAATCGCCGGGGTGGTCGTAGATAAAAAGCCCCGAATGACCTGCGGCGTAAAATTCCCCTTTATAATAGAAAAAACCGTCGATATCGCGGTCGTTCATCCAGGAATCGCTAACGGTGTCTATAATTATCCCGTCTGTCCAGAAAATCGTCGGCATATCCGTCGCTTGCTCCAGAGCGAACCACACACCGCCGGAATCGGCCATTAATGCCGTTATCGGTCTGTCCGTGCCTATAGTCTGCCATGCCTCGGGAACAAAAAGGTTGCTTCCAAGCCTACCGAAGGCAAGCCCCTCGTCGGTTCCAACCCAGAGAACCGTATCGTCCGCGGCGACACGGTTTACGGCTATATTGCTTTCGTAATCTCCGAATTTCATATAATTTTCGGCGACCTCTACAGCCTCGTAGCCCGGTAGAACGTTGAGTTTGCTGATACCCTGTCCCGTAGCCGCGTATAGATTTTCTCCCGCGGGAATAAGGTCGTTAACGGGAATATTAGCTCGTAAAAGGTCGGAATAGGTTGTCCAGACCTCGCCGTCCAAACGGCCGAGAGCGCCATTCGAGCAACCGTAATAGAGCTTGCCGTTATGAACAACCAAAGCCACAATCTCCAATCCACCCAACCCGTCTATATTCGTCATAATCTCGATATTCCCGCTACCCGGCTTATAAACCAATATCCCGCCCTTCGTTCCGGTATAAATCTTGCCTTCGAAAGACGCGATACTCATCGCATAGTTCATATCGGCAAACGTCTCCCAGGTTCCGGGAACCTGCGTTAAAGCAGTAACGACAAGCGATAAAGTAATTATTAAGTATAGGATTTTCATATTTTTTTAAAAAGGCTCGCTAAAAGCAGTAAAATCGGTGAAGCAAAAACGCTGCCGGTGCCCACCCAATCGCCGATTCTGGTGAAAAAGGTAGTTCGTTCATTCAACGGTATATCGCCTACCAGAATGCCTTTTGTATTAAGCGGTATTTTTCCGACCATTCGACCTCTCTCATCGACAATAAGCGAGATACCCGTCTGTGCCGACCGGCCGATACCGAATCTGTTCTCGACTGCGCGGAACCTGCAGAAATTAGCGTGTTGAAATGGTCCCGGGGTTGTGCCGAACCAGCCGTCGTTGGTTATATTCGCCAGGAATCGCGCCCCGTTCAAAGCGAATCGCCGCGCCGACCGTCCGAAAAGAACCTCGTAACAAATAGGACTCGAGAACTTCATCCCGTCTACATCGAAGACCACCGCTTTTTTCCCGCGCGCGAAATGGCTACCTCCGAGGTCGATTTTCTTTAGAAAAGGGAAAATGTCCTGAAAAGGTATCTGCTCGCTCATCGGAACGAGGTTCATTTTATGATATACTCCTGCGACTTTCGTAGATGTTATCACCATAGCAGCATTATAATAGAAATTCTTCCTATCGGCCGGGTCGAAATCGAGTGTTCCGGTAAGTATTGGTGCCCCGGCCCGTTCGGAAGCGGCGGCCAGGTCGGCCACAATCTCCGGGTGGTTCCTGTGATAATATGCCGTTGCGGTCTCGGGAAGGACTATAAGGTCGACCTTCTCTCCGATAGAATCTATCATCGCCGCATAGTAATCGATGTTTTTACGTCGGAATCTCCCGGACCATTTAAGGTCGGCGGAAATGTTCCCCTGCATCAGGGCTATACGGATATTCTCGCCGGCGGGAGGCTGTTTAAGCCGCCAGATACCATAACCGATGGGTATCGCAAAAACAACCAGAAGAGCCAGGCCGAATGTCCATTTCCTTTTCTCCGATATGGCTATACTCGCGATAAGAATGTTTATCACTATAACCCAAAAACTAATTCCCCTATGCCCGATTATATCGGCCATCTGTATTATGACGATATAAGGGCCTTGTGTATAGCCAATATCCATCCACGGAAAACCTATCCTTCCAAAACCGCGCAGAAATTCCATACCGGTCCAGAGTATCGGCGCCGCCGCGAGCGCGAGAGGCAGGTTCCGCCTCTCGATAAACGAAAATACGACTCCAAACAGACCGTTATAAAGCGAGAGAATCAAGACCGCGCCTATCATACCGGCTACGGTCGGCAGAGCTATCCAATAGAGCGAAAGAAGGTTCGACGTAAAACCCCATATATAGGTCAACATAAAAGCGCTTCTATAATTTTTATCACGGAGGACAAATAGCAGTGGCACGACACAAAAATATGCCAGAAACGTGGTAAAAAAAGGAGGCTGTGACGAAGAAAAAAGCACTCCTCCGGCAACCGCGAAAACGACATCACGGAAATACATACCTTCTCGAATATCCCTTTTCAAACTGTTCTCCGGAGGGTAACTGATTTTTCTCCTTCTACTATTTCCCCACACCGAACAGCCGCTGCGCCAGCGCCGTTCAATAAAACGAGAGCCTCTGATATCCGTTTATCGGGAACCACGAGGAGATACCCCACCCCCATATTAAATACCCTATACATCTCGTCCGGGGGGATATTACCCTCGCGGCGGATAAGCTCGAATATCGAAGGAATTTTAACATCCGAAAGGTCGACTCGAGCGGCGCAACCGTCCGGGAGAACACGAATCAAGTTTCCTTGTATTCCACCGCCCGTAATATGCGCCATTCCGTGAACCTCTACTTCTGTTGAAAGCAGAGAACCGACCTGAGCGCGATAACTCGGGTGTATAGCCAGAAGGGCTTCGCCGACCGTTACCCCGTTCAGTATTTTCGGTGTGTCGTCGAGTTTAAACTTCCCGGAATCGAGAAGAACCATTCGTGCGAGAGAATAGCCGTTGGTCTGAAGTCCGTTGCTCGAAAGGGCTATCAATTTATCTCCGGGGCGAATCTTGCTACCATCGATAAGGGCATTTTCGGTCGTTTTGCCGATAATAAAACCGACGAGGTCGAAATCGCCCGATGAATAAACTCCGGGCATCTGAGCGGTTTCGCCGCCGATAAGCGCAAGACCGTTTCTCCGGCACGCTATAGATAGGCCCTCGACAATCTCCGCGACTCGCTCCGGCTCGAGATTGGCATAACCGATATAGTCGAGAAAAAAAAGCGGTTCGGCGCCGTGAACCAGAAGGTCGTTAACACAGTGGTTCACGAGGTCTCGACCGACCGTATTGTAAATTCCCGCGGCTGATGCTACCTTTGTTTTTGTGCCGACGCCGTCGGCGGACGCCAGTAGTAGATTATCCGACCCCGACGGAAATCGGAATACGCCTCCGAAAGCGCCGATTTCGCTCATAACATCAGGGGTAAACGTCTCTTTCGCGAGCCGGGCGATTCTATTCTTCGCCTTCTCCGCCGCAAGAATGTCGACACCCGCCTTTTTATAGGTCTCGCCGACGGTCATGCCAGTTTCACTCCGTTCACTATAAGCTCGAATTTTGCGCCGAGATATTCTGCCGCCGACTTGCAGGCGTTCATCCGGTCGAGAAATATCTCGAAATACTCCATCACCGAAGAAACCTTCGGGTCGATAAGTAGTTCTACCCCGATTATTTCCCCCTCGTTTTTAACATAGAGGTCGCTGTTCGTAACCGCGTAGTTCACCCTGTCGTGAATATCCGAGATAATATCTCCCGTAGCTCGAACACGGCTTTTATGGACATCCGACTTATCGGCAAGAACGAGCGCGGCGGCAATATCCGAAACCGGGTCACCCTCGCCCTCGTGATGGTTGCCGATTGCCCCGATTATTTTATGAACCTCCGCGAACGGCATTCCAAGGCGAACTAATATGGACTTCGCGAGAATAGCTCCGGTAATCGCATGGTGTATCCGGTTTACCGAATTACCTATGTCGTGCAGGTGCGCCGCAATAGCGGCCAATTCGGCGGTCCGGTCGTCCCGCCCGATTTCCAGAAGCAATTTCTTTGCCCTTTCCGCGACAACATCGAGGTGTCGGTCGCCATGCTCTGTGTAGCCTATTTCCCCGAGATTATCGTTGGATACTCTGATTAAATCTACGACCTCCGGGTCGCTTCGGACTATATCGTAAGTAATTTCCATTATTTTTACCTCGTTTTCAAAGGAGGCTGTTAAAATAGGCCTTTATTTGTAGTGTGTCAAGTCGTAACCGGACTAAGCGGTTTCCCAAAAATTTAATCCGAGCGGATTTTAGGTAAAAATTAATCGCCTGTTGTATAAACAAAACTAAAGCAAATGTTATACCCATTTACCCGACAAATATCCTAATTTATTTCTTGCTTTCCACGAAAAGAAACTTATATTGATTTGATTTTCTCCGTAAATACGACCGAGGAAAGGCCTATTTTTTAGCTATTACGGCAGTTGTCGAAACTGATAATTAGGAATATAAATGTTCGACCAGCTTACAGAAAAAATCGAATCGGTTTTCAGAGGACTTACCTCGCGCGGACGTCTTTCCGAAAATAATATCCGCGACTCGTTAAAGGAAGTCCGAAGGGCGCTTCTCGCCGCGGACACGAATTTCAGAGTCGCGAAGGAATTTATAGAGCGCGTTCAAGAAAAGGCTATCGGCAAAGAGGTCCTCGAGTCCATTACACCCGGACAACAGGTTATAAAGATAGTCCACGACGAGTTGGTCGAACTTCTCGGAGGACAGGCCGTAAATGTCGAGTTGCCGCGCAAAACCCCGACTAACATTATACTAGTGGGGCTTCAGGGCTCGGGTAAAACTACTACCGCCGGTAAACTCGCTAAATTTTTCGCGAGGCGTCAGTTCAAACCGATGTTGGTCGCATGCGATATCCATCGTCCAGCGGCGGCGAAGCAACTCGAAATCGTCGGGAAACAAACCGGATTTCCAACATCGACCTTCATCGAAGGCGAATCGCCGCTGGACACCGCAAATCGGGCTCAGTTCGAGGCACGACAATCGGCGCGCGATTTATTAATTCTCGATACCGCCGGAAGGTTACATATCGACGAAGCTATGATGGCCGAAGCGTGCGAACTTGCCGAAGGAGTAAAACCCGACCTCGTTCTTCTCGTACTCGACGCTATGACCGGACAGGAAGCGGTTTCGGTAGGTGAGGCATTTACTAAAACTCTCGGCGTGGACGGTTTTATTCTTACAAAGCTCGATGGTGATGCACGCGGCGGGGCCGCTCTCAGTATTCGGGAAGTTACCGGAAAACCGATTTTCTTTACAGGAACCGGCGAAAGATTCGACGCTCTCGAGCTTTTCCACCCCGACCGGATGGCAAACAGAATTCTTGGGATGGGAGACGTCGTTTCGTTGGTCGAGAAAGCCGAAAAGACGTTCGACGAAAAGAAAGCTCGGGAACTGGAACGTAAACTCCGCAAACAGCGTTTCGATTTAAACGATTTTCGAGAGCAACTTCGGCAACTTAAAAAGATGGGCCCGCTGGACGACCTTCTCGCGATGATTCCGGGCATTAAAAAATCTATGCTGAAAGGGATGAACACCGACGAAAGCGCAATCAAACGTATCGAGGCGATTATCGATAGTATGACGGATAAGGAGCGAACCGAACCGGCGATAATAGACGGAAGCAGACGAAAACGTATCGCCGCCGGTAGCGGAACGTCGGTTCAGGAAGTCAATCGTCTTTTGAGACAATTTTTCGAGATGAAAAAAATGTTCAAAAAAATGAACCGCGGAGGGAAAATACTTATGCCCTCGGGGCTCAGATTCTAATCGATAATACAACGTCGAACAAAACGGAGGTAAAACTTGGCAGTTCGTATCAGACTCAGAAGACAGGGAAAGAAAAAACAACCGTTCTACAGAATTGTCGCGGCGGATTCCCGCTCTCCGCGCGATGGCCGTTTCCTGGAAATTATAGGGCACTATAATCCTCTTCCGGAAACCGAAGTAATAGAAGTAAAAAGAGACCGCCTGATATACTGGTTGAAGGAAGGCGCTCAACCGACAGAAACTATAAAGAACTTACTTAAGCGAAAAGGTATCTGGGAAGATATTATAGCGGAGGTCAAACCACCCAAAATTCGCAAAAAAACAGAAACCGAACCTCAAGAGGCCACCGGTGAGGATGTGACTGAAGCACCTGAACAGGAGGCCTGAACTTACAGAAGGAGAAGTGGGTAAAATGAAGGAATTCATCGAGACTATCGCGAGAGCTCTGGTCGATAACCCGGATGAGGTCGATGTCCGCGAGGTCTCCGGGGAGAAGACTATCGTCTACGAACTCCGCGTTAACGAGAGCGACCTCGGCAAGGTTATAGGACGCGGTGGCCAGACTGCTCGTTCTATTCGCACCCTGCTGAGCGCCGTATCAGCAAAAATGGGTAAACGCGCGGTTCTGGAGATAATCGAATAGAATTGCGAATAGCGGCGCTAACCCTTTTCCCGGGTCTTTTCGAGACCTACAAGAGTGAAGGGCTTTTCGATAGGGCGGTAAATGCCGGCCTCGTGGACCTGACCGCGGTAGATATACGGGATTTCACTCTCGATAAACACCGGACGGCCGACGATATACCCTACGGCGGCGGACCGGGGATGGTAATGAAACCCGAGCCTGTAGTCCGCGCTGTGGAATCTCTCGGCGAGGACTTCGCCGGTGCCCGGACAATTATAATGAGCCCGCGAGGGTCTTTATTCACTCAGTCCGATGCGGAGGAGTTAAGCTTATGTTCCTCTATGGTGCTTATCTGTGGCCGATACAAGGGTATCGACGAGAGGGTTGCCGAGATTATCGGAGCTACCGAAATATCTGTTGGAGATTATATACTCGGTGCTGGTGAAATCGCTGCGCTGGCTGTTATAGATTCTGTCGTCAGGTTGATTCCGGGTTACCTCGGGGATATAGAATCCGCAGAGTCGGATTCGCTCGGTGCCCCTAACAGGCTGCTTTCGGCGCCCGAATATACTCGACCGCGAGAGTTCAGGGGACTGGGAGTCCCCGAAGTATTATTATCCGGCAACCACGCAGCTATCGAGAAATGGAAAAGACGGGAATCGTTGAGGATAACGTTAGAACGACGACCGGAAATTCTCGAAAAAGCCGACCTTAGCGATGAAGAACGTCGCTATTTAGAAGGTTTGAAAAAACAATAAACAGTTATATATACCGAATTACTTGCTATCAACGAAATGAGGAGGAGATAACGATGAAACCGAGGTGCATTTTTATTCTGTTTTTCTTATCGGCTTTGTCCATCGTCGGGTCGGTTACGTTTTCTAATCTCGGCGAGGAGTTTTTCCTTTGCTATCCTGGTAACGCCTGTCGCGAAACCGGAGGTAACCCGGTTCCGTTTTACAACGGTCAGATAATCCTGACATCGACAGTCGCGACTATCGGGACTGTCCAGACGCGCACAGGGAGTTTTCTGGAGGAATTTACGATTCCGGCTTACGGAACCGCTACTGTCAGTATCGACTCTACGTTATGGCTCAGAAACTCCGAATATGTTTATGACCGTGGATTATCGATACGGGCGGCGGATACTATCGCGGCTTATTTTCTGTCATACGAGGAGCCGGGAGCTACAAACGATATGACTTTACTATTTCCGGTTCAGAGCCTTGGACAAGAGTATCTCGTTATGTGTTGGCGGGACAATATACCAACCTCCGGTTATTTCCCGCACATTTTGAACCACGGCCCGAGTATGTTTGCTATTGTGGCGCCGTTCGATGGGACGCATATAACAATTACACCCTCGGTAACCACAGAGGGCGGTCATGCTGCCGGCGTTCCGTTCGATATTACTCTCGACGCCTACGAGGCATATCAGGTTCTGGCGAATTCGCCTTCGATTAGCGACCTTTACGACCTTACGGGTTCGGAGATATTAGCCGACAAACCTGTAGCGGTATTTGCTGGTAGCCAACTCGCGTTTGTCCCGGATACGATTTTTGCGGCGGACTATCTTATCGAACAAATCCCGCCTTTGACGGCGTGGGGTAAGAATTTCAACGCTTTCCCAATCGAGGGCAGGAATTGTTGGGAAAAGGATGTTCTAAAGATACTCGCTTCAGAAGATGCTACAACGGTTAATCTGGAAGATGCAAGCGGCGACACGATTATTCACCTCGACCGTGGAGAGTATTTCGAATGGAATGGTTATCCGTGCGACCCGGGGAATTACGTTCCTCTCGGCGGTTACGCCGCGGACTGCGAGGGTAAATTAATGGACAGCCCGACACGTATCGAATCCGATAAACCTATTCTTGTAGGGCAATTTATTACTGGCGGTGTCCTGACGAAATGCAATCCCGGTATATCCGGCTCGGGAAGCACGCCCTATGGCGACCCGGCATATATGATGATTCCTCCGGCGGAGCAATACGGCAAGCGATACGTATTCCTTATTCCCCCCGGCTACACTAACGACTATCTGAATGTCGCGATAGAGGGTGGTTACGAGGGGACGGTTACGTTGGACGGCGGTCCGCCGACCTTCAGCACGAGCTGGTTCGATATCCCTTCGACTTCTATGCGCGGGGCACGTATCGAGGTCGACCCCGGAAACCACGTGCTTTTGGCCGATACGACTATGCTCCTGCAGATTTACGCATTCGACGACTACTGGGCGTCATACGCTGCTGTCGGCGGTCAGAAAATAGCGATAATCAACGCGGCATACGAGATAGTTAAATTCTGCGAATTAACACCTGCAATAAGCGGCTATAATACGCGGTGGCGCATAGTGTTAAGGCAGGTTATCGGGACAGGTTCGCATTCTATTACTATAGGCGATACTCTCCCGCCGGACTTTACTTTAAGTTCGACGCCCGTCGATATACAGCTTTTCGGTTCCGCGACACGCGATTCCGTTCTCGAACCGGTTCCGGGGGATAGTATCCTCGTATGGGGCTGGTTCAGTATGGAGGCTGAAGACTCGATAGTCATTACGTTCGACGCCGACATTCTCATCGGTGTCGAGGGCAGATTCGACAACGGCGTCTGGATAGCGAACGAATATGGCCTAAAAGCGGATAACGCTTACGGCTTGATGGACAGTCTCGACGATGTAGTCGTAATTATGCCTCCGATGCCTATCGCTGACGCTGGACCGGACACCTTTACAATGGCCGGAACGAGTATAAATATCGGCGGAAGCCCGACCGCGAGCAGCGGCACACCGCCATATATAATCGAGTGGACGAGCGACCCTGTCGGTTTCACCAGCAGCGACGCCAACCCGCTGGTTTCGCCCGCGGGATTAACCGAATATATCGTTTGTGTAACGGATTCATTCGGGTTCTTCGATTACGACTCCTGCATTGTCGATATCACTATGGAAGAGAGGCATATCGAGTTCGGGATTGCCGACGGTTATCCGTGCGACATTGTGTATATCCCGCTCTATATCGATAGTATTCACTACTGTAGTATCGATAGTGCATGGATGCGTTTCGCGGTGGACCCGGATATTCTTACTCCTACGAATATTATTGTCTCGGGAACGATGACGGACGCGTGGGCAGTCTCCGGATTGAATATCGACGCGACATCGGGAACTATCGAGGCCTGGATTCACGGCCCGAGGCTCGCCGATTTACCGGGAGGGATTCTGCTTATGCTGGAGGCGAGTATCGATTGTGAGGCTATCGGCGGAACGAGCAGCCCGGTCGTGGTGGACAGTTTCTTTTTCAACGACGGCCAACCGGCGGTAACCTGGTCACCCGGAATGTGTTTCGTGCAGCTTACGCCGGCACGTTTTTCCTGTGATATCAGACTCAATCGAACATCGGGGGTTCCGACGGAAGACAATGTGTTCACTATCGGTGCTACACACGCCGCTACCGACGGTTACGACGCCGGTCTCGACTGGATTCTCGTGCCCGCACCTGCAACGTTCGTTCAGGGATTGCTGGATATCGACGACACGTTAAATCCGCATATCGAGGCGCTTCGGAAAGATATGCGTGATGTTTCTCCGCCCAAAACATGGCTTCTTATAACCGAGGGCGAGTCGAACGGCGTTGCACGGTGGTCGCCGGCGAGCTTGCCTGAAGGAGTTTTCCGTATCGACGGCCTTGTCGATATGAAACGTGATACGATGATTTATTTCGGCCTCGACGATACGCTCGTCATAGAGTGGCTTGTGCCGGAATTGGAATCGGCAGGATTGACGCTCTATTCCGGCTGGAATATGGTCAGCAGCCCGGTTCATCCGGCCGAGATACCGGCTAACGAGATATTCCACACAGAGTTTGGTGTGTTCCGCTATCTCAGTTTGGCGTGTTGTTATGATTTCGCCGACCTTATTCAGCGGGGAGAGGGCTATTGGGTCTGGTGTCCGGCGGAAACGACTATCTATATAGCGGGTAGCGAGATAACCGGTTATCGCTGGTCGGTCTATCGTGGGTGGAACCTTATCGGCGCGCCAAAAGAATGCGTATCGACTGCGGATATCGATATTACGCCGTCCGGCGGGATTCTCGGCGATATATATCATTGGGACGGCTCGACCTACATCGCTGTCGATTCGCTTTGCCCGGGCAAAGGTTACTGGCTGTTGAGCAACAACGAGGGAATATTACACGTTCCGACGGGGTATCGCCGGAGACCGTCTCCCGTTCCGGAAACTGTCTGGGAAACGGCGTTGACGCTTAAATTCGGCGATTCGATAGAACGGCTTTCGATTGGTTACGCGCCGGACGCTGCTTCGGGTCTCGGTTACGGCGATATCGCGCTGCCACCGGTTCCGCCGAATTCGGATGGTTACCTATGTGCGCTTGTCGCCGACGGCATCCAGCTTGAGAGAGACTTATCGCCGGACAATCGTTGGGAATTGAATAACACGGAACAATGTGATATGAGTTTGGATATCCCGGACGATATGAATATTCTTGTCGACGGTATCGAGATTACAGATGGTGTTCCTGTTCCACTTTCTGTCGGACGGCATATAATAGTCGCGTTAGCGGAGCGTCCGGAGAAATTCGCGGTTCTCGGTTGCGTTCCTAATCCGTTTAACGCGCAGACGGATATTGTAGTTGCGATTCCCCATAATGGGGCTGTTTTCGTGGAGATGTTCGACCTTTCGGGGCGCTCGGTATGGAGTGCCGAAAGCGATTATCCCGCCGGTATTGTCCGAATACCCTGGAAGGGTGAAGACCACACCGGTGCCGGAGTTTCGACCGGCCTTTATCTTGCCCGCGTTACATTCGCGGACGAGTCGATTGTCGTGAAGGCGATGTTTATAAAATAAGGGGATGCACCCGAAACTGCCCGGGGTGTGGGAGAAAAAAGGCGACCACACAGGGCCGTCTATTTTTCAATTAGTCGCGCGGCTCCGGCTACGCAACGCAATTGCGCGATAATCTAGTAGGTCGAGCGTATCGCTCGACTGCGCGTGATGCAGCCACACATAGTAAGACCCAATATTTACTAGGGCAATTAGAAATGGATGGGTCGATTACTTCCACAACCATATCCTTGTCAAACTGTTTTCTTATGCATTGGTGTCTTCGCGAGGAGGTCATACAAGCGCTATCGAGAGAATCCGAGAAGACATAGAGCGATTAAAACGAGAGCTCCAAAAATGATAACAAAACCAATTCAACGCAATCTTTTTGGTGAAGAACTCGTAATCGTTCCGGAAACGGAAGGCATTAAGTATGCAGGCTCGAAGCTCAAACTGATTCCTCATATCATTGAACTCGTCCGTGAGACGAATGCCAAAACCATCTTGGATGGATTTTCTGGAACTACTAGGGTGTCGCAAGCACTGTCCCAGTTGGGTTATAGAATTATCGCGAATGATGTAGCAATATGGTCGAGGATTTTTAGTATTTGCTATTTGCTGAATAAACGCCCTAGAAGTTACTACGAAAGCATTATTGCTCATTTAAATTCTTTATCTCCCAAGTATGGATGGTTCACGGAAAATTATGGAGGAGAACCAAACAACGGTTCTGCCTTACAGAAAGACGGTTTCAAAAAGCCCTGGCAAATACATAACACAATGAAATTAGATGCAATTCGTGAAGAAATTGAACGGATGGAATTAGACGAAATTACGAAAGCGGTCTTGTTAACGAGTCTTATCCTTGCTCTCGACTCCGTGGACAGCACAATTGGCCATTACTCCTCTTATTTAAGCAAATGGTCGCCGAGGTCTTACAATCGAATGGTGTTGAGGGTGCCTAAAGTAATCGAGCAAAAGGAAGAGCATGTCGTCTTTCAGAATGATATATTTGAACTTCTTGATAAGATAGAAGCTGATATAGCCTATTTTGACCCGCCCTATGGGTCAAATAATGAAAAAATGCCGCCATCGAGAGTAAGATACTCTTCGTATTATCATATTTGGACGACAATTATCCTGAATGACAGGCCGAAACTCTTTGGGAGGGCTAGGAGGAGGTGTGATACGTCCGACACTGTGGCAGCCTCTGTGTTTGAAGAGTTTAGGAGAAATCCTGCAACTGGCAGATTTATTGCGGTAGAGGCGATAGAACGTATGATTACGCAAATTAAGGCAAAATACGTTATTTTATCTTATAGTTCGGGTGGACGAGCAACTGCAGAAGACCTACAAGATTCTATAAAAAAGGTCGGGAAATTACAGAAGGTTGTTGAAGTGAATTATCAGAAAAATGTGATGGCTTGTATGAAATGGACAAATGAGTGGATACGGGAAGCAGAAAAACCTCATCGGGAGTTCTTATTTCTTATAGAAAAGTAATGTCTAACAAAGCCTTACGCCTAACTTCTATTCCGCCGGCGCTTTATAGCGGCAGGTGAGCTTAGTCGTTGTGTAACGAGAATAAGGCAAAAAACCGAGATAACTATGAAATGTAAAATGCTGGTATTACCACTAATCATTACCCTTGTATCGGCCTATAATGCGATGGTTTTCGCCGAGTCGCTCGATGCCGAGAGCATAGTCCGCAAGGTAGACAAGCTATACCGCCATGAATCGAGCTACGCTAAGATGGAAATGCAGATAACGACACCGCACTGGGAACGGACGCTCGAGATGGAGGCCTGGAGCGAAGGTTTGGACAAAACCTTCATCGTAATAAACTCCCCTGCGAAGGAAAAAGGCACCGCGACGCTCCGTATCGGCAACGAGATGTGGAATTACCTGCCGAAAACAGACAAGACTATGAAAATCCCGCCTTCGATGATGATGAGTTCGTGGATGGGCTCTGATTTTAATAACGACGACCTCGTTAAAGAATCCTCGATGTTCGAGGACTACACATACGAGTTTTTCACGCCGGATGTGGTCGAGGATAGCATCATCTACCTCGTGCTAATCCCGAAAGAGAACACACCGATTGTATGGGGCAAAATCGAGCTGGCCGTCCGCGAAAGCGATTATCTCCCTGTCTGGCAGAAATTCTACGACGAGAAGGGCGACCTGATGCGCGTTATGAATTTTAAAGAGATAAAACAACTAGGCGGCAAAACAATCCCGACCGTAATGGAGCTTATTCCTAAAAATAAGGAAGGCCACATAACGGTGATAAGATACCTCGATGCGAAATTCGATATAAAACTCGACGACGATACATTTACCCTTAGAAACCTACAGAAAAAGAGGTGATAAATTAATCGCCCCCACATCCTGCTGGGAATTGCATGGAAAAGGGCTGGCACGTGGGTCGGCACGCGCCGACGGGCGGATGGTTTTTGCGCCCGGAATATAATGTTCCTAAATCCTACCGGGCATAGCAAAAACCGTGACAGCCCGGTAGGAAACGCGCAAATAAAACTTATACTTAATTTATACTTGTAACCATCAGAAAGATGCTACTAAAAATAGCGTTCAGAAATATCCTCCGCCAGAAGCGCAGAAGCTTCTTCACAATCCTTTCGATTGCCGTCGGGTTCGCGTTCGCCTCGATAATGATAGCCTGGCGAATGGGCTCGTTCAATCTGGTTATCGACAAATTCACCCGCGCGTATCTCGGGCATATCCAGATACACGCCGACGATTACCTCGATAAACCCTCGCTCTATAAAAATATCTCGGACTATAAATCTCTCGGCGAAAAAATAATGTCCGTCGAAGGCGTCGAATCGTTGGCACCGAGGATGCTCGCCGCCGGTCTCGGCACTGTTGGCGAAAAAAGCACCGCAATCCAGATTACTGGCATCGACCCCGCGCTCGAAAACAACGCCACAGGTTTCCAGAATAAAATCGAAAGCGGCGAAAACCTACCCGAAAAACCGTCGCATAAGGTAATTCTCGGCAAGGGCCTGATGCAAAACCTCGACGCTGAAATCGGCGACGAGTTCGTTGTTGTGTCGCAGGCAGCCGATGGCTCGATAGCGAACGACATGTATGAAATCATCGGCGTCGTGGTAACTGGCAACGAATACTCCGACCAAATCGGTGTATATATGCATCTTGCCGACGCGCAGGAGCTTATGGTTCTCGAAAACCGAATCCACGAAATCGTAGTCATCACAAATGATATCCGCAAGGTCGATAAATACGCCGCGCGAATCGAAGAAAAACTCGCCAATCCCGCGCTCGAAATCCTCCCGTGGAAAAAGGTCAACGAGTCGTTCTATAAGATGATAAAGGCCAAAGAGCAGGCACAGTCCATTATGCACATTGTCATTATGATAATCGTCGCAATCGGCGTGCTGAACACGGTGCTGATGTCCGTGTTGGAGCGAATCCGCGAATTCGGCGTGCTGAAAGCGGTCGGCACACGGGCCTCGCAGATTTTCAGGATGATTATCACCGAGGCCTTTATCCTTTGCCTCGTCGGAATCTTAATCGGTATCGCAATCGGCCTAGCGGTGAACTATCCGATGTCGCTGCACGGGATTAAAGTTTTCGATTCGATGGACATCGGCGGAGTTCAATTCGACACGCTGAAAAGCGAGGTCAACGCGAGAAGCATATACGAGCCCGCGATAATCGTGTTCTTGACCTCACTTATAGTCAGCATATACCCAGCACTCAAAGCGGCAAGAACCCGCCCGGCAAAAGCGATGCGTTTCCATTAGGTAAAATGGTTTCACACTGGGAAAGGCGGACTACAGACCCACCGCTAAGCGATATCAATCGACATCGGCTTGTCCTCATCGCTCTCCGCGCCATCGAATTAGCCCGGCATATTCGTAAGTTATTAAATAACAATGAAATATCCATTTCCACCCCGTAGCGGTTCGACGATAGCAAACCCGTCACGATGCCTCGGTCGCGGAAACTACGCCCTTACGGTTCGTTTCGCATTTGCATTTGTAGGGGTCGTTCGTGAGCGCCTCGGACGACTCTCTGCTACTTCAATCTTTCCAGCGGAACTGCGCATACCGATTTCCGGGCGCAACCTGCGCACATATCGCCGCACCAGATAAGCTCGAACAGCGAATCGACGCGGTCGATTATTATGTGGTTGTCGGTGATAATCCCGGCCTCGAAATTGCGCCGATTTTTCGATTTAGCGCCTATACCCGCACCGGTCAGGTTCGCCGAGCCGAGATAAAGCAGTCTGCCATCGGCGAGAATCGTTTTTTGGTGAACTCGCGGGCAGCGGCGCATCGAGAAATTGTTAATCGACGCGAGTTTCGCGGTTTTTGCCTTTTTAAGGAACCATTCTGAGGGCACTCCCGAATGCAGGATTCGGACCGCGAGGCCGTTTTTCGCACGCCTTGCGAGGTAATCGACTATCGATTCGCCGCGTTTGCCGTGCAGGATTGTCAACGCTTTAACGGTTGCGGTGGCGATATCGAGGCGGCTTTTCGCGCCGGCGATTAAACGTTCGACAACTTCCGTATAGTGGCCGGCGTTTTCGACGAACTCGAGCATTCAGTCGACTAAATAGAAGGTCGCGTTTTCGGTCTCGACCGGCGGCGACGACAGAAGGAAGGCTTTAGCCTCGTATTTACCGAGAAAAATCCCTTTTTCAGAAATGCTCGTGCAATCCCAGACTGCGCGGAAACGTGCGGTATCGCCGGGTGCCAGCGTCGTGTGGGAAATAGTCTGTGCGCAGGCGATACCCTCGAGAGAATTCCAGATAGGATGGTCGTCCCGACTAACAACGAATCTCGATTTACAGGCGGTTGGAAATGTCAGTTCGATTGTTTTTTCAGAAAGGGAGGTGACGGTCATCAAAAACTCGATTTCGGAGCCGAGGACGTAAGCGGAATCGGATAGTATCAGGCTCGCGGCGATTTTGCGGTTTTCCGATTGCGCATTGTTGGCGGTTTTCGGTTTTTTCGAGGCGCAGGACATAAACAGCGCCGCTATTACTATGGTGGTCGAGATATTTTTCGCTATCTGCATTTTACGAGAATCACCTGTATAGATGGGACTTACGACTCGTTTTTCTTGAGAGTATCGATAAAATCGCCGGCGTTTTTCGATTTGAGAATCTCCTCGCGCGTGACAGGATTGTTCAGGATTCTCGAAAGTTCTGATAGGATATGAACGTGGTCGCCCGAGCCGTTTTTGGGAGATATCAGCAAGAAGAAAATCCGCGCCGGTTTGCCATCGACAGAATCGAACTCGATACCATCAGGAGAGAGCCCCGCGACCATTTTCGGCGAACTGATATCGTCCATCTTGGCATGCGGGATAGCGATACCGTAACCGACGCCTGTGCTCAGTATCTCCTCGCGTTCGAGAACGGCCGCGAGGATTTCATTTTTGATACGAAGGTTGTAGACCTCGCAGAGCAAATCCACAAGTTCGGTAATAACCGATGGTTTGTTTTCGGATTCGAGCGGTATTTTAACGCCCCTTCGGGGCAAGTAATTGGTAAACATCCTTTTCCTTCGCTATAGAAATTTCAGGCAGCTAAATTACCTACGGAGTCTAGGAATGTCAAGATTTTCTTTCCTCTTTATGTAATATTAATAAAACCGATTTCGGGGAATTATTTAGATTTTCCAGATATACCGTTGACTTTGAGTTATAATTTCCGTATTTTTCCAAGAAATGGAAGACAGAATGCTCGACATTGTGGTAATTCTCGCCGAGAGGTTCCGTCGGGACCGGAAGCTTTTCTCGAATCCGAAAAGTATCCGGGACGAGCTTATAGAAAGAGGATATATGCCGGAGGATATCGACCGAGCGATTCAATGGGCATCGAATAGCCTCGAATACCCGGTCGGCAATTCTACCAGGATTCTATCCGCTTACGAACGCTCGCAGTTTACTTCCGACGGTTGCGGATTGCTCCTTAAGCTCAGAAATCTGGGGCTTTTGAACGACGAGCACCTGGAGCTTATTATCGCCAGGTCCATATTGATGGACGAAGGCCCGATTGACGCCGAGGGTATTCGCTCGATGGCTATGATTTTCCTTTTCGATTTGAAGAATCACGAGAGCGGATTTCCTATCTATCTTGATTCCGGCGGCGGCGACATCGAGAACTGACCGGTCAATAACCAGTGGGATAATATGTATAGAAGGTATAGATGGAGTATGGACGGATACGGCAGGACTCCTGTCGGCAAGGGCGTAATCGGTCTAATTGTCGCATCCGGGATTTGTTTTTTGATGCAAATGGCTTCTCGGCACCTTATCGACGTTTTCGTCCTCGACCCGTCGAGAGCGCTGCCGGAACTCAAGCTTTACCAATTGGTTACCTATATGTTCCTTCACGGCGGCTTCTTTCACCTTTTTATTAATCTATTCGTCCTGTATATGTTTGGTCGGGAACTCGAAGGTTTATGGGGAACCAGCAGGTTCTTATTCTACTATTTTGTCAGCGGCATCGGCGCGGGTCTTGTTACCGCACTACTTTCGCGCTATCCGGTTGTCGGTGCAAGCGGAGCCATTTATGGATTACTTTTGGCTTACGGCGTCCTGTTCCCGAACCGGACAATTTTACTCTGGTTTTTCATCCCGATGAAAGCGAAATATCTGGTAATTCTATTCGCGGTTCTGGAGTTTTTCGCGAGTATGGGTGGTGGGGGCGACGGTATCTCGCATATTACTCACCTTGGCGGTATGGTTTTCGGCGGAGCATTGCTCGCTATCTGGCATCTCGGGGGGACACTCAAGAGAAAACGCAGGATGTCCGTTATTCACGACCTAACCGGCGGACCCGCAAGCCCCGCGAATGTCGACCGTATTCTGGACAAGGTTTTGCGCGAGGGCGTCGAATCGCTGACCGAGGACGAAAAACGAATACTTATCCGAGCGGGAAAATTCTACCAGCGGGATACGCGCAACTAACCAGATGAAAAGCGACGTCCTCTATCTCCCACAACGTGGCCAACATAGCGAAATGGCGGCCTCTCTCGGCGAATTACTTAAAAATATCGAACTACCCTGGGCGAAAAAGAAATCCCGCATCGGAATAAAACTACATTGGGGCGAACCCGGCAATAAGACCTTCCTCCCGCCGGATTACGCACGCGCAGTCGCCGGGGATATACTACGCCGTGGCGCGAAACCTTTTATTTTCGATACTACAACCCTATATCGCGGCGAACGAAAAAACGCGATAGATTCGCTTTGGGTCGCGCATAAGCACGGTTTCGATTACGGCACCACCGGCGCGCCGGTTCTTGTCGCGGACGGCGTCTCTAAGAGGGATACGATAGTAATCCCTGTTCCCGGAAATCCAATCCACCAGAAAACGGTGAAGGTTGCTTCACTTGTGGATTATATCGACGGGATAATCACGCTATCGCATTTTAAGGGGCATATAGCTTCGGGTTTCGGCGGCGTAATCAAAAACATCTCGATGGGTTTCGCATCGAGCGCGACCAAACAGGTGATGCACGGCGATGTGAAGCCGGAACTCGAGCCGGAGAAATGCGATTTATGCGGGACCTGCGCTGAATTCTGTCCGGAAGGCGCGATAACTTTAAGCGATAAACTCCCGATAATAGACCTCGATGCCTGTATCGGTTGCGGCGAATGTATCGCTATGTGTCCGACCTGTGCGTTGCGAATTCAGTGGAATGCGAGACCGCAGGCGTTTGTCGAAAAACTCGCCGAGACCGCCGCCGCAGTCTGCGAACGTACGAGTGGGCGAATGTTGCATATAATAGTGCTGGCGAATATAACCCGCGAATGCGACTGTATGCCCAAAAAGATGGAGCCGTTAGTTCCCAACCTCGGGGTATTGGTTGGTGCCGACCCGATAGCGCTCGACAGCGCGGCCTGCGACCTTTTTAACGGCGCGAAACCGTTTCCCGGCTCGGGTATTATGTTGGGCGCGGAAGATAAGCTCGAAGTCCTTTTCCCGGAAATCCCCTATCGCCGCCAGCTCGAATACGGTGTGGAATTGGGGATGGGTTCGGTGGAATATAATTTAATAAGAATTGGGAATAGGCGTGAATAGCGGGGTTTTCCCCGTGCTTTTCTCCTCGTAAAAAGGGCTTCCTAAAGCGGAAGATGTTGCTTCTAAAATACTTTTCCGAGATTTCAAATTTCACCCCCTAAAAACTATATTGGACATACTAAAACCCGCCGGCCGTGGCGTTTTATGCTGTGAGTAGTGCGCCGGGAGTTGTGAGTCCCGCGCCACACTCTCCGCTCTTTGCTATTTTATATAGAGACATTCGTGCTTTTTTACCGTCTTTGTATCCTTCGCGTTAGAGAGCTATCTCGCTGCATAGGATACAGAATATCGTCTCAATCGAGTTTTTCCCTACGAAAAATCCGCGCCACTTTCCGCCACATACGTGCAACCGCACCGACGGTTTTGAAATGGCTCGACCAGATTGTGCGATAAAGCGTCCCGCCGCCGATAGCGACCATCACGAAATTCGGTAACCACATAGCCAGCCAGGGTGCGATAAAACCGCGGTCGGCGAGTTCCTCACCTCCTATTAAAAACGCCCAGTAGATTACGATAAAACCGAGACCGAGGCCGATGCCGACGCCGAGACCACCTTTGCGCGCCCAAACCCCCACCGGTGCGCCTACCAACAAGAAGAAAACGCATGCGAAAGGTAATGTTATCTTTTTATGGATTTCGACGCTATATTTGCGAATATAACGACGGTGTGCTTTGACTGTATTCATCTGGCTTTTTATTGCGTGGAGTGTCGATTCGACACGTTTTCGAATCGAGCGGTATATCATAGACGGGTCGGACGGAGTGTTTTTTCCGGACGGGATAAACGCGGCGCGAAAGGCTTTGTCCGAAAACTCCACGATATTATCCATCGAGCGCGCGATTGCTGAATCTTTCGCGGCGATTCTCTCTTTCATATCCTCGATTGTGAGTTCGCGGTCGCCGCGATGGCCGCTGTCGCGTCTCTGGAGCTTAAAGCCCAGGTCGCTGAACCGGATGGTCTGCCTGTCGAAATTTACCCGTGTGTGTTTGCTGGGGTCCTGCTCGTCGATTTCGTGGATAACGCCGTCGTAAAGCTCGAGAATCAGCACATCGCTATTTTCGGAATAACTCATCTTGCCATATTCGGCCTGCACGATTCTCGGGATACGGCGGTCCTGCTGGTCGTAAATAGTTATTCCCCGGAGTTCGTTCGTTTTCTCTTCGACTTCTTCGATATAGAGGCCGACGCCCGGGAAATCGTCGATAAAAACCCTTTCTTTAATCGCGAGCGCCGGTTTTTTTCGTTTAATATCCCCCATCAGCATCTTTGCCTCGTAGTTGGCTTCAGGGAGAACGGAATTAGAAAAGAAAATCATAAAAACGGATAGGATAAGCGCGACCCCGAGCGGAAGAAACATCAGGCGAACGAGCGGTATTCCCGAGCTGACCGCGGCGATAATCTCGCGGTCTTCGGCGAGCCTCCCAAAGGCCATCAATCCGGCGATTAGGCAGGTCATCGGCACCGCGAGAGCGAGCATCCACGCGAGGTTTAACGAAAATAATTTCAAAACGATAAGCGGTTCTACACCTTTGGCGATAATCAGGTTCAGAATATCGAGGATAAAGTCCATAACCAGAACGAACATAATTATCGCCAACCCGCCGATAAACGGCATCAGGTGCTCGCGAAGGATGTATTTAGAGAGTATTTTCACCAGAATGAGGGCAGTTACGTTCGGTTCCTAAGTGCATAATTCTTTGACGCCGCTAAACGTTTTGCGATGTATCGGGCAGGGGCCGAGGGTTCTGATAGCTTCTTTATGCTTCCGGGTCGGATAGCCGGAATTTTGAGAAAAGCCGTAACCCGGGTAGTGAGTATCGAAATATGTCATCAGGTTATCTCGCGAAACCTTCGCCACAATACTAGCCGCCGATATCGCAAGGTGCTTGCCATCCCCGCCGATTATGGTTTTTTGAGGGATTTTCGTAAATGGAATCCGCCGATTGCCGTCGATTAAAAGCATCTGCGGTTTCGTTTCGAGCGAGGATGCCGCTCGCGCCATAGCGAGAAGCGAGGCGTTCAAGATGTTGATTCTGTCGATTTCGGACGGTGTTACCCACCCTACAGAAACGGCCACGGCTTTCGTTAGTATATAATCGAAAAGCTCCCGCCTTAATTTATTATGCAGGAGCTTCGAGTCGTTTATATATTCGGGGACTTCCTTATAATCCCATATAACCGCGGCGGCCACTACGGGGCCCGCGAGCGGTCCGCGTCCCGCTTCATCCACCCCGGCGAATCTATAACCTTTGCGAAGAAGCTCTTTTTCCAGGTTAGAAAAGCCAACGCCGATTAGCCTCCGTGGTGAAGCCATCTCACTTTTTTGCTCTCTTTTCTTTAACTTTAGCGGCCTTGCCCTTTTTCTTGCGGAGATAATATAGTTTAGCTCTACGGACCTTACCGTGCTTAATAATCTCTATTTTCGTAACGTTAGGCGAATGGATAGGAAAAACTCTTTCGACACCGACTCCGCCGGAGACCTTGCGAACGGTCATCGTCTCGGTCGAGCCGCTGCCTTTCCGGCTGAGGACTATCCCCTGAAAAGCTTGGACACGTTCCTTGTCCCCTTCTTTAATGCGAACATGGACCTTAACCGTGTCGCCCGGACCAAACTCGGGCAATTCCTTAATTTGCGATGCGGTTACGTTTCTGATTATTGCGTCGGACATTTTAATCTCCTCCTCCTATGATAAAAGCCTACTTTTCTTTATTCTAGATTTTATTCCAACGTCTAAGCTCACCTGCCGTTATAGAGCGCCAGCGGAATAGCAGTCAGGTGGGGCGTTTATTATGTGTTTATGTCACTTATATCTATTAATTCGTATTCAGGCTTAGGAGTAAAAAGGTCTCCTTTTAATGTCTCTATTTTCTTGATAGTTGCTTTTATTGCATGTTCTGATTTATCTATACCAATCCACTTTCTACCAAGTAAATGAGCAGATTTTAATGTAGTTCCTGATCCACAGAAGCAATCTAATACAATACTTTTACGATTGGACGATGTTTTGATAATTAAATCTAACATATCAGAATTCTTTTCTGTTGGATACGTTGGATATTGTGGGTCTTTAAACTCCCAAATATCCTGAACTCTTTTACCTTCTCTTTCATCGGCAAAAATAATCTTTCTTGGGTTACCCGTCTTTGACCATTCAATAAGCCCTTCTTTATCCCATTGTTCAAGTGTTTCTACATCTGTTCTCCAATGTCTTCCTTTAGGAGGTAGCATTCCTTTAAACGGTTGGTTAGATTTACCGTTTTCCGTTTCACCTGGAGCATGTATGGGAACCGTTGTATATCTTCTTCCCTTTTCTATTTTTGGAAATAGTTTTTTTAAGTCATCTTCAGAGTATTTTTCTCTAGGTTCATTCCAAATCGGTTCCTGTGATTTTGTATAAAATAGAATAAGGTCTTTAATATTGCCATATCCTATTCTATTAAAGTTTTTAGGGTTACATTTTATTCTTGTTATATCATTACGGAAATTTTCTATCCCAAATACTTCATCCATCATTACTTTTACATAATGTCCAATCTTATAATCAATATGAAGATAAATTGACCCTTTATCTGTTAGCAACTCTTTTATTAACAGCAATCTTTGTCTTAAAAATTCGATAAAATCTTCTCCTATTAATTTATCAGAGTAAGCAATATCTCCATTTCGTGAATTACTTATTGTTGACGCTCTGCCATCAGTAATTGTAAAATTTCCATTTGTTGCAAATGGAGGGTCAATATACACTAAATCTATCTTTCCTTTTAAGTTTCTGGTGCTTAAAAGATATTTAAGACCTTCAATATTATCGCCTTTTATTATTATATTTTTCATTATTTAAGAACCTATAATTGGTAAAGGAATTCACGCAGAACTAAAGCACTCATGATATTATAATCTTGTAATTCTTCAGTTATTCTGCGATACATTTTATTTCTACCCTCAATATAGAGTACACCATCTAATATTGCAACTTTAATTGCGTCAACATCTGTTGTTACTGTACTGACAGCATCGTTAAATTGGGCATTTTGATGCCCGCCAAAATCTGTTAAGAACTTTGCCTCCCCAATAACATATTGATTGTTGAATCTTGCCACAAAATCCAACCCTTTTTTATGATTATAGCCAAGATGCTCTCTTGCAAACCGCATCATCTCTGCATCTCCAGCATCTAATATGGCATTCTCATCAGAATTTATAAATTGTTCAAAAGGAATAGGCCTCACTCCAAGTACACCTCTATTCAACCATCTTCTAAATAATGGACCAATTTGTCTATTTGTTTCTTTTGGTTCTGAACATCTCTCATAAATTTTTTCTAATCCCATTTCATAAAGGCGCCCGCATAATCTATTAACAGTTTGTGGATTTCTTTCTATTGCCGATTTGTCTCGTTTTAAATATGCAACATAGGAATCCTTGATTGGAAATAAATCAAACCTTAACAGTGTTTTTAGAAGTTCGATATTATTTTGACTATTGAAGTATTCCTCAACAGATTCCCATAATTCGTCATCAATATCTCTTATTCCTTCTGGAATAGTAGGATACACACTAAATAATTCGTCTAAGTAGTTTCTTTGATTAGCAAACTCAATACTTAATTGTGTCCAATAGTTCATAAATTTCTCCATTTGTTTTTACACACAATTCTTTATATTTAACATTATCGGTAAATTCCTGCTAAATGTCAAGTCCGAGTAGAGAATTTTAATAGTATATTTCTGACCGTTTTTAAAGGGGGTATTTTCGCTTTCATTATTTGGACTTACTACCGAATAAGAAGAACCTTCGCGCCGCGACTTTGCGCGACGGAAACAGGTCTTATATAATATACGCCCGAAGGAAGATTTTCGGCCTTAAATGTGAATTTATATGTTCCCGGTGATAACCGTCCGCCAAAGGGCGTAGAAACGATTCTACCGGTTATATCGAAAATATCTAACTCGATTTGCATCTCGTTCTTCGCGGAGACGCGAATTTCTATCGAAACCGTTTCGTTAAAGGGATTCGGCCAGACACGGTCAACAGAGATTTCGTCTGGCACCGTTTTATATTCTTCGATAGAACCTCCGGTTCCGAGCGGCATCCAGATTTTCAGAGTGGTAATATAGGAAGCGCTTTCCGATGTTAAACGAACCGGAACCTCGATAAGGCTGTCTGTGGGCGAATAGACGGCTGTGCTACACAAAATCACGCTAGAACCGTTATATAGTCTATCTCCAGCCGGTATATCTCCAAGTAGAATCGGTGTGGCGCCCGGATACGCGAAAGGTGTCGCTATTACTTCGGCCTCAACTCCTGGGGCATCAGCACCACCGCCGTTTTCTATGCGCATCCTTATTCCGACCAACTCCCCCGGCTCGATTATCCCGTTGTCGTTGCCGAACGAATCGTCGAAAGAAAGGCTGTCGAGTAGGTAAAGCCAAGGGGAAGTGGAAGACATAGCTCCCCCCAACGGGATACTTATATCGAAAGTATCATAATATTCGTAGGTTATACACCCGCCAGCAAGAACGAGTGAGAAATCCAACAGGCTTCCGGGGACAAGCTCGGGTGAGACGCTTATATTAAAACCGGGAGAAAGCGACCGGGCGGAAACCGCCGGGAAAGCATATATATCGTTGTAGTCGAGGGTAATAATAACGCTGTCTTCGTCTGTAGATAGGATTCCGACGACGTATTCCGCTGCGGCAAACGTATTATTGTGCAAATCGATACATATATCCGCGACCTCGCCAACATCGAGAACCCCGTTGTCATTGCCATAGGGATAAAAATCGTGGATACAAACGGAATCTATACCTGCAGAAAACCGATGGATGCCGGCTACGGGCTGGAAGGCTTTTAGCCACGGACCGTCCGGGTGACCGCTAATAAGAATTGAAAAAAAGACCGTATCGACCGAGGGAAAATCCTCCGGGACAACAAAACGCACCTCGTCACCCTCTATTGTATCCCATGTCGCCGCCGCCGGGAAGTCCGAAAGCGAATCGAGCCAGATTACAGGCACACTACAACCGACTTTACCCGTCAGTGTCGTGGCCGTATCCATCCCGAGATTCACAATGCGCGGATAAAAGCTATAAGTTTCGCCGGGGTTTATCAGACTATCGCCGTTGCCGGCTATCTCATTATAGCATATAGGCGCGGAATATATCACGACTCCGGAAACGATAACGTCGATGGTGTCAACAAATGGATGCAGATTCGGTCCGGTTACGACTAAGATTATTTTCCGCGACGGGTCTGGAAAGACGTCTATATCGATAGAGGCATCGCCCGCCGGATTCGTAATCGCGAAAGACATCGTGCTGTCCTGTGTTATCGCGACTCTCGCGTTTTCGACCGGAACACCACCGGCAAAAACGGTAACGGGCACGGTGCAAAATCCCGCCGGTAAAGCGGACGGATATGTAACTTCGGGATATTGTATCGGCGCCGTCCAGGCGAGCATTTCCGGGCTACCTATCAGGTTCGCCGTTTTATATTCGTAAACGGCTCTCGAGGAGCCTCCGAATTCCGCCCACATCTCGTTCTTTCCGTATGTGTGCGCAGCGGCGAGTTCGTTCAGGCCGACCTCGAGAAGCCCCTCGGAAATATGTTTCGAGAGGGAGGACCGTTCTAGAGAATATACGCTTACAACGGACTGCCCGAACCAAGCTACCGAACCGCGAGGATTGGCAACCGACCCGGCGCGTGTGCTTAGTTCGCATATATTGTCATCGCCGGCGTGGAACCTGCCGGTTACGCAGGTTATCGAGTTCGTTACGGGGCATTTGCGTCCGGTGTTAAGGTTATATAGGTTTGTAAACGGATAATACCAATCGGGAAAGGCCTGGCCACGATAGACGACATAGCTGCAACCCGCCTGAATGTATGGCAAAACGTCGCTACTCGTATGCCCCAGGGAATCCCTGAAAACCGGCGCCGATATAAAACCGTTCGCAAGGGATTGTTCCATTGCATATATCACGGCCGCCGCGTAAGAGGAATCGACAGGCCCATACGGCGGGCCGTCCTCGTTGACCACCCCTACCGCACGCACCCACCAACTATCGGCCATATCCGGTTGCATCTCGAAATTTAAGTGCTTTCTTACGAGAATATCGACGTGACTATCGGTATCGCACGACATTCTCCCCGGGAAAATATCCGGAAATTGGTCGACACCGTCAACACAACCGTAGTAGTTATCCCCCGTTCCGTAGTCGCCCCACTCGTAAGTCGGTATCTGGTCCGAATCACCTATAAACAGCAAATAAACCGGTGGAATCGCCCATGTGTCGTAAGCGGTCTGGATATACGATTTAATACTCGCCAGACTGGTCCCGGTAACGCTCGTTGGGACCACTATCGTCGGGATACCTTTCAGAAGTTTCCACTCTATCCAGGGTTGGACCGCATAGACAAAACCATCGTAGGCGATAACCAGCAATTCCGCACCGTCATCCGGGTCCCATTCGGTCGCTGAATATGTCGCCCGGTTGGGAATAGCGGCGTCTGGGTTTACGAGCGTGGCGCGATACAACCGCTCGAAAGCGGGATGGTAAAGCCTTCTATCGCACGCTGTTCCCTCCCCACCCGTATGATTAACGACGATTTCCGCGTTTCGCATAAATCTGATGCCGCGGTTAGGGTCATATTCCACTGGTATCAGGTCTATGGCCGCTATCTCTACCCCGCGAATTGTGAACGAACCAATAAATTCGGCACCGCCGCCGAAGGACCGAGAATACAATTGCTTATCGATATCAGGGGAATCGCCCGGATAGTTCGTTATCGAACCGACCGGTGCAGGTAGGATATCGACCCAATCCGACCAGTCGATATCGACAAGGTCGACCGAAATATCCGAACCGCGAGGTATCGCTACTCTATAAACTCGCCCACAAAGACACGGGGCTCCCGGTTTTCCACGGTAACCGAAACCGTCGAGACCGAGGCGAAAATAGCCTTTGCCCATCTCATCTATCGAAGGTTCCGACAATTCGACCGAGAATCGCGTGAATTCTGAATTGTCGGCGATAAGATGTGCGTTGTCGAGACCGACCGTCGCCCCGGCGAGGATAATCAGGATAATATAAAGTGATATTTTCATGGACATTTAAAGAAATAAATACATCATACATAATACTACGTAATCTCAGGCATAAGGTCAAATCAATTCGTTCTCTTGCCCAGATTTTTTAGTCCGCCGTTTTATATGAAACAGACTTGAATATCTAGATTTAATTTGTATTTTATGTCCGTGAATAATGATTTCGATATTGTAGTCGTCGGTGGAGGTCACGCCGGCGTCGAGGCTGCAGTCGCTGGCGCGCGATTCGGTTTTAAGATTGCCCTCGTTACTTTCCGCCGAAGCGCTATCGGCCGGATGAGTTGTAATCCGGCTACCGGGGGGCTGGCAAAAAGCCAGGTAGTCCGCGAGGTCGATGCCCTCGGAGGAATAATGGGAATCTGCGCCGACGAAACGGCGATACAATACAGAACCCTAAACAAAAAGAAGGGTGCCGCCGTCAGAGCGACCCGATGCCAGAACGACAGAGCATCTTACGAAAAGGCTGTTCAGAGTAGACTCGGGGAATTCCCCGATATCACGGTTGTTGAGGGTGAAGCCTCGTCGATTTTGACCCGCAAGGGAAAGGTCGAGGCCGTATTATTGACAGATAGCTCGCGGATAGATTGCTGCGCGGCGATAATCGCCACGGGGACGTTTCTCGGCGGGAAAATATTCACAGGCCGCGATGAAAGACTCTCCGGCAGGCGGGGCGAACCGCCGGCTATGGAACTTTCCAAGTGGCTCGAATCGGCGGGCATAAAACTGCTTCGTTTCAAAACCGGGACGCCGCCGAGAATATCGACGAAAAACGTCGATTACGATTCCCTAGTCATTCAACCCGGCGAGGACGATTATCGGCCGTTCTCTATATTCACCGAAAACCGCCTATCTATCGAAAGACAATTTCCCTGCTGGATAACCTACACTACCGAAAAAAGTTGCGATATAATACGTAAGAATATCGAGCTTTGCCCGATGTTCGACGGCAGAATCGCCGGAACCGGCCCGCGATATTGCCCATCTCTCGAGGTCAAAGTAGTGCGCTTCACAGATAGAACGAACCATACTGTTTTCCTCGAACCCGAAGGAATAAATGTGCCCGAACTTTATGTCAACGGGGTTTCTATGAGTGTGCCAGCAGACATCCAGGAAAAGGTTCTGCACACTATTCCGGGTCTCGAGAATTGCATTATGACAAAGCCCGGTTACGCGGTAGAATACGACTGTATAGACCCGCGCCAGCTCGATAAGACACTCGAATACCGGGAAATAGAAAACCTGTATTTTGCCGGGCAGGTCAATGGAACCAGCGGCTATGAAGAAGCCGCCGGTCAGGGGGTTTACGCCGGAATAAACGCGGCACTTAAACTTAAAGGCGAAAAACCGTTTACACTCGAACGAAAAGAAGCTTATATAGCAGTAATGATAGACGACTTTCTTACCCGGGGGGTCGACGAACCATATAGACTGTTCACATCCCGCGCGGAAAACCGTCTTAGGCTTCGCGAGGACAACGCAATCCGAAGAATGCTTCCATATTCAGAAAGATACAGGCTGTTACCGGAAGATAAAATCGAGAAATACAATCGGTATATCGATATTTACTGGGAAGAGATGAGGCGTCTTTCGAAAATAAACGTATCGAAGCGGTTTGCGCGACATTTATCCGGGCCGGGTAGACCGACCGGAGAAAGATATCTGAAAATACCGGGCGCGAAATACGAGGATTTGGTAAATGACGGAGTCGGGAACATATCTTTACCCGAGGAGGTTATCGAATGGCTCGAGGTCGATATAGCATACGATGGTTTTATTCGTCGCGAGGACGCACGCGCGGAAAGGACCGAAAATATATTGAGGATTCGGATACCGGAGAGGTTCGATTTTAATAAAGTTCATTCTCTTTCTACGGAAGCGCTGGAAAAGTTGAATGCACGAAGACCCGTGACCCTTGCGGAGGCTTCTGAGATACCCGGAATAACGCCGGCGGATATATTTACTCTTTTTGCGGCGATACGAAAGTCTAATGTTTCACGTGAAACAATTATATAGATGATTGAGAAACAGGTAGAATTTCTTTTCGAGACTGCACAAAAACACGTTTTTGAATTCCCAAAAGAAGCGCGGGGCAGATTTTTGCTTTACGGTTCTCTTATCCGAAAAACCACAAGCAGCTTTAATTTAGTATCGAAAAACGAAATCGAACGGCTTGGTCGCCGTCATTTTCTCGACTCTCTATCCCCGCTATTATTCGGTATAATTAAGCCTCCTGCGAAACTGCTGGACATAGGCTCCGGCGCCGGATTGCCCGGTATCCCTCTCGCTATAGCTGAACCGGGTTTAGAGATTAGTATGCTCGAATCCGTCTCAAAAAAAGCCCGTTTTATCGACAGGGCAATAAAAGAAATCGGCCTGCGAAACGCCGAGATTCTCGCTATCAGACTGGAAAAGCTCCCTCAAAATCCGATATTCGAATACTGCACCGCCCGCGCTGTCTCATCGATTGAAAAACTTCTTCCCAGTATATATCCGCATTTGAAAACGCGCGGGAAAGCTATATTTTTCAAGGGGCAAAATCCTGAACGGGAAATAGAAAAAGCTCGAATAATATCGGAAGAAATAGGCTTTCAAAACCCAACAGTATTCAAACTCCCCGACGATTTATCGCCCTGTAATCGCACCCTCGTAGTCTATGAAAAGACTTAAAGCTGTCTATCGGGACGGTCGTCTATTTGCTGAGATTTAGCACCCGAAAGCAACTCCCGGTTTTTCCAGAAATAGTCTATTCCGGTAATCCAGGCCAGAGCGAAAACGACAATAAGCGACGCAGTTCCCAACCAGAAACCCTCTACGCGACCCCCAAAAGCTATATAGGAAATTATGCCTATCAGACTAACTAATTCAAAAATGGTTTTTGCTTTAGCCATTCTACTCGGAAGAATGCGGCGTCCGCGATTTAATCCCCAGAACCTGAAACTCGTTACCACAACATCGCGCACGATTATCCCGATAACCGGCCATATATCCGTAAAGCCGGTCGCTGCCACGGCCGCGAGCGCAAATCCCGAAAGCAATTTGTCCGCTACCGGGTCTGCGAACTGGCCGAAACCGGTAACAACCTTATGTCTTCGAGCAAAAAAACCGTCGAGCCAGTCTGTTAGCGCGCCGACCAGGAACAAACCAAGGCCTACTTTTAGCCAGATACCGCCGTTATTTAACGATAAAAAAACGAGCGGGGCTAAAATAATCCTTACAACGGTTAGCGCGTTGGGGAAGTTCATATTTCTTCGCCGAAGCCCTCGGCAAAAAGCTTTTCGATAGCCTCTACGGCCTTTTTCTCATCGGGGCCATCGACCTCCAAAAGCAGAACCGTGCCTTTTGCCGCAGCTAATATCAAAACACCCATAATGCTCTTTGCATCCACCGTTAGTTCGTCTTTCTTAATCGTTATTCGGGAACGAAAACGGGCCGCTGTATGGACAAGCATAGTAGCCGGACGCGCGTGTAGGCCGAGCTTGTTGACTACACGTATCTCCTTCGTAATCATGCGGCTATCCCTTTAGACATTTCTGGCATAAAACATACCGGGTAATCTCTTTATCAGGTCGCGCATCTCCAGTTCCGTCAGCGTCGACATAACGTGCTGGGTGTCCATATTAGTTTCGCGGGCGATAACATCGATATGTTTCGGCTCGTAATCCAGAGCCTCGAAAAGGACTTTTAATACTCCGTCGAGACCCTTAGCGATATCTAACGCCTTTCTCCGAGCCTCTTTCGCAAGTTCGGGGACCCCGAGCGATTGGATAATTTGCGATGGTTCGGTTACTGGAATCGCGCCTTGTTGAATAAGCATATTAGTGCCGTCGGACGTCGGTCTGTCGACAGGCCCGGGTAACGCAAAGACTTCTCTGCCCTGGTTCGCGGCGAATTCTGCCGTTATCAAAGCGCCGCTGCTCTTACCCCCCTCTATTACGAGCACACCGAGCGATATACCGCTGATAATCCTGTTTCGCCTCGGGAAATTATGCCCGATAGGTTGTGTTCCCATAGGCAATTCACTGATAACCGCGCCGGTCTCGATAATGCTCTCATATAGTTTTGTATGCATCATCGGGTAAACCACATCGACACCGCAGCCGAGCACCGCAATGGTTCTTCCGCCTGCTTTCACCGCCGCCTCCTGCGCTTCTGCGTCGATACCCATCGCCATACCGGAGACTACCGTAATATTCTGTTCGACAAGGTATTTTGCGAAACGCCTGGCCTGGTCTATCCCGTAGCGTGTCGCCCTCCGTGTTCCTACAATCCCTACGGCGACATCATCTAGAGGCTGCAGTTTGCCCTTAACGTATAGAACCGTCGGTGGGTCGAAAATAGAACGAAGTAATTTCGGGTATTCTTTATCTAACGGTGTAACTATCGTTACATTTTCGCGCTCGATTAAATCTATTTCATTTTGTATGAATTCGTCTTTTTCGGGTTCATACGCAAGTATCCCATTGACCGCGCTCGGCGGTATAAATTGCCCTAAAGAGGCTCTGTCTTGCCGAAAAACAGATTTCGCGTCGCCAAAACGCTCCAGAAGCGTTTTAGCGGTAACGGCGCCGATGTGCGGCGCTCGTGTCAGGGCGAGGTGCCAGAATATTCTCTGCTTTTCAGCAGGGTCCATTTCTCTCTATCATATTATTTTCGAGTAGTTTTCGATAAACAGAATCGAGGAGTTCTTGTAATCCCTCACCCGTAACGGCGCTTATTAAAAAGGCGTCTTTGCCGAGAATGTCAAGCCAATTTACGTTCTGGTCGACCGAGTCGAGCTTTGTCCCGACAACGAGTCGCTGCTTTTTCGAGAGAATTCCATCGGCATAGCTGTCGAGTTCACTTTCCAGCATCTTCAATCCCTCCGCCGGATTATCATTAAGGTCCACCAATAGCAATATCAAGCGTGTTCTCTCGATATGTCTTAAGAATTCGAGACCGAGCCCCTTTCCCTCGTGCGCACCTTCGATAAGCCCCGGTATATCACAGACAACGAACCGCCTTTCAGGGTCGAGTTCCACAATGCCGAGGTTCGGTTCTTTCGTTGTGAACGGGAACGGCGCGATTTTCGGGCGCGCTTTACTAATCCGCGATAAAAGCGTCGATTTGCCGGCGTTTGGCGCTCCGGCGAATCCGACATCCGCTATAAGTTTCAATTCGAGGATAACCTCGCGTTCCTCTCCCGGTTCACCGGCCGTAGCCTTTCTCGGGGCCTGGTCTCGCGAAGTCGCAAAAGATGCGTTTCCTCTGCCTCCACGCCCTCCTCTGGCTATAACGAACCTTCCCTCGGTAAGGTCTGCGAGAATTTCTCCTGTTTCGGCTCTTTTAACTATAGTTCCGGGCGGAACATCGATTATTTTGTTTTTTCCGTCGGCGCCGGTTTTATTGCCTCCCTCTCCGGGTTTGCCATTTCCGGCTTTATATTTATGAACATAATAGAAATCGAGAAGGGTCGACATATTCCTATCGACCCTGAATACAACATCGCCTCCTTTACCGCCATTTCCCCCAGCTGGACCTCCCCGAGGCACATATTTTTCCCGCCTGAATGCAACGCATCCGTCTCCGCCTTTGCCGGCGATAACCTTTATCTCGACCCTGTCGATAAACACTAAATCCTGCGACCTTTAAGCGAAACCTCGAGCAATCGGGCCAATCTGTCTGGAGACAGATTCCTACGTAGGTGCCCGCGAACGGCAAGGGAAATTGCGCCCGTCTCCTCGGAAACCAGAACAACCAACGCATCCGTTTCTTCCGAAAGCCCCACCCCCGCGCGGTGACGCATTCCGAGAATACGCTGGTAGCGGGGGTTGGACGTCAGCGGAAGCTCGCATCCCGCGGAGACAATCCTGTCGTTTTCTATTATAACAGCACCGTCGTGAAGAGGGGTATGTGGAGTAAAGAGCGTAACCAACAGTTCTGCGCTCAGTTCCGCGTTAACTTTCTTTCCTGTTTCCATATAACTTTTAAGACCGACCTCGCGTTTAATAACGATTATAGCCCCGACGCTCGCTTCGGACAATAATCCCACAGCTTCTACGACCTCGGCAACAGTTTCCGTTCCCTCTGCGGACAGAAATTTTCGAAACAAAGGAGTATTGCCGAGTCTCGTCAGAACGTTCCTTAATTCCGGTTGAAAAACCACGAGAAATGCGATAAGCCAGACCGTCCCGAGGCGCATTATAAGCCATTTCAATGAATTCATGCTGAGCCACGTCGAAAGAAAAACCAGAAAGAGTATCAACCCAAGGCCGACAAGCATTGTAACGGCACGCGTGCCGCGCATAAGCATTATAAATTGATAAACGATAAACGCTACTATCAATATATCGAGAACATCGACAATACCAAATTCCATAAACACTATCTTAAAAAGTGTCATCCTACAACCGCCGGTTTATAATCATCTTTATAATTCACAATCTCGGCCAGAACATCGAGCATCTGACGGGTAGCCGCGACATCGTGAACACGCAATATATCTACACCGCAAATCGCGGCCCAGGCGAATGTCGCCAGACTGCCGAAAAGCCTTTTCTCGGGGGAAACGCCGCCGAGTATCGCGCCGATAAAGGCTTTACGCGAAGTCCCCAAAACTACTTTATGTCCAGAATTGCAAAACCTTTCGAGATTATGAAGGATGTCGAGGTTGTCGTCGATAGGCTTCCCACGCCTTTTGCCAAAACCTATTCCCGGGTCTATCCAGATATTCTCTTTGCGGATGCCGTTACTTATTGCATAATCGGCTCTCTCCTCGAGAAAACCTTTTATCTCGCCTATAGTGTCTTCGTAATATGGTTTATCCTGCATATTTCTGGGATTGCCTTTCATATGCATAATAACAACGGGACACCCTCGTTCGGCAATTAACGGAGCCATTTCGGCGTCGAAACGCAACGCCGATATATCGTTGACTACACTCGCACCGGCATCCAGTGCCGCGCGGGCGACTTCGGCCTTATAGGTGTCTATCGAAATCGGCACCTGCGGATTTTTAGCGAGACCTTCGATAACCGGTAATACACGCATCAGTTCAGCTTCTACGGAAAGCGGTTCTGCTCCGGGGCGCGTAGATTCGCCACCGACATCTATATAGTCCGCGCCATCTTCGACAAGCCTTAGTCCATGTTCTATTGCTGCGGAAGCGTCGAAAAATCTGCCGCCGTCCGAAAAACTATCGGGAGTAACATTAACAACCCCCATCAATTCTGTATTTGAAGGATTATGCATCTCCATCTGTTCTGGGCAATGGGTAAATAAACTAGAAGGATTCGCTTAACCAGAACCTATCCAATAGGTTCTGGTGTAGGTTTTGTGCCGATAGCCGGGCTTACGCTCTCCTCTTCGGCGTCCGTCCTGGTCTCGAGCGCTTCTTCCACTTTAACGTTTCGTTGTTCTATCGCCCGGGTGACAGGTTTGCCCTCGAGAACAAGGTCTATCTCTTCGCCGGACAGCGATTCGTATTCGAGCAATCCTTTAGCGAGCAGGTGTAATTTATCTATATTTTCAGAGAGTATTTTCTTTGCCTGCTCGAGCGCACCCTCAACAAGAGAAGCCACTTCTTCGTCGATTAAACGTTTGACCTCGTCTGAATGACTCGAATGTCTCGTAATTAATTCTTTCCCGAGAAAAACCTCGTCCCCTTTGGTCGTGAAATCCAGCGGGCCCAGTTTTTCGCTCATTCCCCATTCACAAACCATTTTGCGCGCTATATTCGTCGCCGATTCTATATCCGAATTGGCATTTGTCGTCGGGTCGTCGAAGATGAGCATCTCGGCGGCTCTCCCACCAAGGTGATGCACAAGCACCGTTTTCAAATAGCTTTTCGTATATATATATCGGTCCTTTTTGGGAATAAATGCGGTCAAACCTAGTGCCATCCCGCGCGGTATTATTGTTACTTTGTGAACAGGGTCACCACCCGGCAAGAGTTTAGCTATCAATGCGTGACCGGCTTCGTGGTAGGCCGAAACCTTCTTCTCCTCGGGTGAAATCACGAGGCTTCGCCTTTCGGCACCCATCATAACCTTATCGCCGGCGCGTTCGAAATCATTCATATCGACTTCGTCTTTAGAATCGCGTGCGGCAAGTAAAGCAGCCTCGTTGACGATATTAGCCAGGTCTGCGCCGGAAAGGCCGGCAGTTCCTTGGGCTATCGTTGCCAAATTGACGTCCTTTGCAAGCGGGATACCGCGTGTGTGAACCCTGAGTATGCCCTCGCGTCCTTTCACATCCGGTAGATTGATAACCACCCGGCGGTCGAATCTACCGGCGCGCAATAGAGCCGGGTCGAGGACGTCCGGGCGGTTGGTCGCCGCGAGAACGATAACCCCCACGTTAGCGTCGAAACCATCCATCTCGACCAATATCTGGTTTAACGTCTGCTCTCTCTCGTCGTGCCCTCCGCCCAGACCTGTGCCGCGCTGACGTCCTACCGCGTCTATTTCGTCCACGAATACGATACACGGTGCGTTAGCTTTCGCATTATCGAAAAGGTCGCGCACCCGGCTCGCGCCGACGCCGACGAACATCTCGACAAAATCGCTTCCCGACACACTAAAGAAAGGAACCCCGGCCTCGCCGGAAACCGCTTTTGCGAGAAGGGTCTTCCCCGTTCCGGGAGGGCCGAGAAGAAGTACTCCTTTGGGTATCTTACCGCCGAGCTTGGAAAAATGTTTCGGGTTCTTTAAAAACTCGATAACCTCACTCAATTCCTGTTTCGCTTCCTCGCAATCGGCGACATCCTCGAAAGTAACGCGGGCGCGGTCGGGGGTTATCCGTTTCGCTCTGGATTTTCCAAAGGAAAACAATCCTTTTTGATTCCCCTGGAATTTATAGATAAGAAGGAAATAGAAAAGCGGAATAAGCAGCCACGGTAGAATCGAGATAACTATAGAAAACCAACCTGAACTTTTCTCCTTAGCCAGAATCTTGACATCGTTCTCGCGGAGTAAGGTTACCAGTTCGGGGTCCTCGAACGGAATAAAAAGCTCGAATTTAGGGTATCGGCCTTTTCCTCTACCCGTAGAAACCACCTTTGGAGCGACGAATTCCCCCTCGACTTTTTTTTCGATAAAGGTAACCTCGGAAATATTGCCTTTCTCTGCCTCGGATATGAATTCCGAGTAGCTCAGTTTAAGCACCGGGCTCCGTTCGCCGTAAAATAATTGCGAAAAAGTCAAAGCCGCAGCCAGAAGTAAAAGCCAGATAGCGATAGCCATACTTCTGGGTTTCCAGTTGCGTTTCGGCGTCGGTATTTTCTTACCCGTTTTATCCATATCCTGTTTTGATTTTATCGAAGAACTCGATATTAATAGTTACTACATTACATATTCCTCATTTTCCATTTTTTCTTTGCAATCCACGCAGTAAGGAGTATAGGGTATCGCGCGTAGCCGCTCGAACGGAATTTTCTCTCCGCATTCTACGCAAAGGCCGTAGGTTCCTTTATCGATACGAGCAAGCGCGTCATCGATAAGCGATAGAATCTCATTCTCGGTCGAGGCGAGAACATAAGCTTTCTCATATTCGGCGGTCTCGGCACCCATATCGGCGGGGTGTGTCGTAAAACTCGAAACCTCCCCTGTTGTTTCCTTGCGGTTCTTGTGTAGCATATTGCTCTCGAATCGACCGATTTCGCCTTCGATTTCCTCCCTTAAAACCATAAGCATTTTTTTGAATCTTTGCAGTTCCCTTGTTCTCATATCCTTCCCCGTTTTTATTGATTTATTTTTAAATTATAATCTTTTATTGGGCATTATTCAAGCCCTATTTAGGCGCATTATATTCTCCGAACCGATATAACAGTTTCGTTTTCGTCTATAACCCAGTTTTTAGTGAACTCTGCGTCCTTTAACTGTTCGAGTTTCAGCTCGACCGCAAGAACCTCGTTCCTTATCCATCCGGAATGCGTCTCTATCGCGGTGGCAATCTCTTCGGCGGTCTCGATACCGACCGCTATCCGGTCGGTTACACCGAAACCGGCTTGCTTACGGGTGTTCTGAATCCTATTGACCAGCTCGCGGGCGAGGCCCTCGGCGATAAGTTCCTCTGTAAGAGCCGTATCCAGAGCCACCGCGAGGTCGTCGTCGAAAGCCACCGAAAGGCCTTTAATAGACGTTGTTTCAGTAATAAGGTCATTCTCTATATCGAGAAATGTCTTTTCGCCCGCTATCGTAATTTCGAGAGTCCCGGTTTTGACCGCTTTCTCTATAGTATCCGAGGGCAAACCCGCCAGCACTTCGCCTAATTCCTTTATATATTTACCGAAGCGTGGTCCGAGCACTTTATAATCCGGTTTTACCGAGTAACTGAAAAGATTTCCCCGCTTCGCCGATTCGACCGCTTTCACATTAAGTTCTTTTTTGATAAGTTCGGTCGCCCAACCCGGAAGCTTCTCGCCGCTATCTTCAGATATAATAAGTCTGCTCAAAGGCTGACGGATTTTGAGGTTCGCTTCCTGCCTCGCGTTTCGCCCCATAGTAACCACTCGTTCGGCGAAAGCCATCTCCTTCTCGAGGTCGATATCGATATTCGATTCGTCCGCCGAGGGAAACTCGGTTAGATGAACGCTTTGAACAACGTTTTCGAGATTCTCGTTAAGCCCGCGCCAGATAATATCGGCGGTAATTGGCACAAACGGCGCAATAAGTCTAGAAACCGTCGAAAGCGCATCGTAAAGAACCCTATAGCATGCGAGTTTGTCGTCGTCCAGTCCGCTGCCCCAGAAACGTTTCCGCGAAAGACGAATATACCAATTCGATAATTCATCGATTACAAAAGAGGATATCTTCCGCGTTGCACGAGTAACTTGATATTCATCGAGGTCCGTGCGAACCTCTTCTACAAGCGTATTAAAGCGGCTTCTCAACCAGAGGTCCATCATCGTAGGTTCACCTGCGGGCATATCTGGTGTCCAGCCGTCGATATTCGCATAAAGCGCGAAAAAGCCGAAGGCGTTACGTAGCGTATCGAAAAACGTTCTGCGGACTTCTCCTACACCGTCGGTATCGAATCTCGTTGGAAGCCATGGCGCGCTCGTGGTAACGAGATACCAACGCAATGGGTCTGCGCCGTAATCTGCGATAACCTGCACGGGGTCGACGGCATTACCCCGGCTTTTCGACATCTTTTGGCCGTCCTTATCCTGAACGAGGCCGTTGACCAGACACCTCTCATAGCTCGATTTGCCCTTAATAAAAGTGGCTATCGCGAGAAGTGTATAGAACCACCCTCTTGTCTGGTCCACACCTTCACATATAAATGCCGCGGGGAAAAAATCCGGTTCGAAATCTTCCTTGTGCTCGAACGGGTAATGGCATTGCGCAAAAGGCATAGCGCCGCTGTCGAACCAGCAATCGATAACGTCCGGGACCCGGTGCATTATGCCGCCGCATTGCGGACATTTAAGGGTAACCTTGTCGATAAACGGCTTGTGGACATCCATTCCCTCAGAATAGCCCTCGATAGCCATCTCTGATAATTCAGCGAACCCGCCTATAGCGTGCTGATGCCCGCAATCGTCGCAGACCCAGATAGGCAAAGGTGTTCCCCAATAGCGCTCGCGGGAAAGCGCCCAATCGACATTATTCCGAAGCCATTCGCCGAAACGACCGTCCTTAATCTCGGGCGGAAACCATTTTATATCGGCGTTTGCGGCGAGCATATCGTCTTTATAATCCGTAGTGCGAATATACCAACTCGCGCGGGCGTATTGGATAAGAGGACTTTCACAACGCCAGCAGAACGGATAACTGTGGACTATCGTCCCGAGGTCGAATATATGACCGCGAGATTCCAGTTCCTTCAGTATCTCCGGGTCGGCGTCTTTGAAAAATTTGCCCGCGTAAGGACCTGCTTGAGCCGAAATAGAACCGTCGGCCTCTACGAGTTGAAGCAGCGGAAGGTCGTATTTTACTCCCACATCGTAGTCCTCGCGGCCAAAAGCCGGAGCGATATGCACAATTCCGGTGCCGTCCTCGGTAGTAACGTAATCGGCGGTAATGGTGAACCAGGCCTTCTTATCCGGTTCGATAAACCTGAAAAGCGGTTCATATTCGATACCTGCAAGTTCGCTTCCCGTAACCTTCTCGATAACTTCCGGTTTGTCCTCGCCGAAAACCGCTTCTAATCTGGGTTCTGCGAGCCAAAGGAATTCGCCGTTATGCTTTACCTTTATATAATTAACATCCGGATGTAACGCCAGAGCGACATTGGAAAGAAGTGTCCATGGAGTCGTTGTCCATACAAGGAAATACTCATTCTCCTTGCCCTTCATTTTCATCCGCACTGTGATAGACGGGTCCTCGACGTCGCGGTAGCCCTGAGCTACCTCGTGGTCGGAAAGACCGGTCCCGCAACGCGGACAATAGGGTAACACCTTGTGTCCTTTGTAGATAAAACCTTCCCTGAAAAACTGCGCGAGGAGCCACCATACGCTCTCTATATAATCCGGCTCACAGGTAACGTAAGGCTCAGACATATCGAGCCAATAACCGATTCGGCGTGTTAAATCCTCCCATTCATTAACATAGCGGAATACGCTTTCTTTGCACTTCTTGTTAAATTTGTCGATACCATATTTTTCTATTTCGCCTTTGGTCGATATATTGAGTTCCTTTTCGACATCTATCTCTACCGGGAGGCCGTGAGTATCCCAGCCGGCTTTGCGTTCGACCAGAAAACCTTTCATAGTCTGGTAACGGCAGACGATGTCTTTCAGCGTTCTGGCGAGAACATGGTGAACACCCGGAAGACCGTTTGCCGTCGGCGGACCTTCATAAAAAACGAATTTAGGGCTGTTTTTGCCCTTTTCGAGAACGCGCAAGAAAATCCTCTCGGTGTCCCAGAACTCTAGAATCCGTTCTTCGAGCTGCTGCTGGGTAAGCTCCCTGTCGATTTCGTTATATATTCCCATTTCAGGCATAATTCACTTTATTCTGTTACATTGTTTTTTACGACGGTTTCGACTTCGAGTTCCGTTATTTCTTGTTCCCATTTAGCGCGGATATGCGCGTAATATACGCCGGGCGGGACAGGCTCTCCATGGTTATCTTTCGCGTTCCAGCCGAGAGAATGCTCGCCACCTGCCAGATACATATCTGGGAGTCTCCTTACCGGTTCGCCGTTATCGGTTCTAATAACGATAACCACCTCCGCCGCTGCCGGTAACTCGAAGTTTATTGTAGCTGACGGTTCCTCATAAAAACCGCGAGAATAATCTATCACCAATACACTATCAGTCTTACCGAAAGACATAGCGAGGCTTTCCGCAATAACCGGAATACCGTCTATACTAAGCAATCCGATTTCCGGCAATCCTGAAAAAACCACCTGAGTCGGTTGCGTAACACGCTTTAGATTAATCTCCCATCTTGCCTTCGATTCGAACGCACGAATATCTCCCCAGAGGGCGTCGATAAAATCGAAAACCGAATCCTCGACGGGGAAATAACAGAAAAAACCGACGGGTGGTGGTGGCGGGGAGACCTTATCGAACTCCTTATCGAAACCGTCCGTAGCGCCAGCCGCCATCCCAATATACAAATTATGTGGACGTCCTGCATCGATAGAGATTTCCGTTCTCCACCCGAAAACAGTTATAATAAACAACAAAGGGGTTAATTTTACTAATCGGCGTATTCCCACAATTATCCCTAATATTTGATTTCGTAAATCTTATAGTATAAATGTTAATATCATATCGCGCAACATAAATTTTCCCGTATCTAAAATAACACTCCAGGGTCGGAATAGGACTACATATTTAAGTCGCCCTATATGCTCTTTCGACAATCTAATTGAGATTGCTGAAAAACCAGTATATACTTTACAAACGAGTAAAATAGCAAAACTATGTTATTGCGAGCAAAGCGACGAAAAATCTTTTGAATGACAACGATTTTAGATTTCTCGCGGACGCTCGAAATGACAAAATTCTCTATTTTGCAGGATTCATATTAATAGATTGACATCTTAATATACCGGTTTTATATTTTAGTTGAATTATCGCCGATACCCGCCTTACTTATGAACGACAAATAGACTAACAACTGGGGGGGATAATGGAAGTCAATATAGGAAAAGCCAAACTATCGGTTGTTCACGGAGATATTACCGAA
>QNEE01000002.1 GCA_003645085.1 bacterium
ATACAGGAGGCTTTTGTCGAAACGGGCGCCGTCCAGTGCGGTTTTTGCACTCCGGGGTTCGTGCTGGCGGCGTATTATCTTCTGAAACGCAACCCGAATCCGACCGAGGAGGAGATAAAATCCGCGCTCGACGGCAACCTGTGCCGATGCACCGGCTATGTCAAGATAATCGAGGCTGTGAAACTCTCCGCGAAAAGGATGGCCGAAGATGCCTGATTTCAAGAGTGTCGGCAAATCGGTCAATAAAATCGACTCGCTTTCTCTTGCGACCGGCGAGGAAAAATTTGCCGACGATTTTCGTCTGGAAAGCCCGCTCTATCTCGCTTTGCTATATTCCCCACACGCACACGCGAAGATAAAAAACATCAACATCTCCAAAGCGGAAAAAACCGAAGGCGTCGCCGGGGTTTATTATTTTGGGAATACACCGCAAGAATTGCATACGACAGCCGGTCAGGGTTTCCCGGAACCGTCCCCATACGACACGCGGATATTCGATAAAAGGGTCCGATTCGTCGGGGACCGTGTCGCTATGGTCGCAGCAGATTCTATAGAAATCGCGAGGGAGGCACTGAAAAGAATCGAGGTCGAATACGAGATACTCGAGCCGCTGTTCGACCCGGAACGCGCAATGGAAACCGAAGCTCCGAAACTTCATTCCGACGAAGCCTACGCGCCTATTCCCGTTACATACGACCCATCGAAAAACCTCGCGGCGGAGGTCGAGATGCAATTCGGCGACCTCGAAAAGGGGTTCGAAGAATCCGATTTCGTTATAGAACACACTTACAAAACGCAATACGCCTCGCACTGCGCAATCGAGCCGCATACCGCGGTCGCCAGAATCGACGAGCGCGGGCGATTGATTATTATAACCGCGACACAGGTCCCGTTCCACGCGAGACGCATCGTCAGCCGGACGCTCGGCATCCCGACCGGTAAAATCAGGGTAATCAAGCCGCGTATCGGCGGCGGTTTCGGCGGCAAGCAGGAGGTTTTTCTCGAGCAGCTCGTCGCGCTGGTAACGTGGGAAACGAAAAGGCCGTCGAAAATCGTCCTTTCGAGAAAAGAGGTCTTTGTCAACTCGCGGACTCGCCACCCGATGCGGGTCAGGCTCAAGACCGGCGTGAAAAACGACGGCACAATTACCGCGCTCGAACTCGACGCACTTATGAATACCGGCGCTTATGGCTCCCACGCCCTGACCGTTATGTCCAACGCCGGCGCTAAGGTTCTCCCGCTTTTTAACAAAATCCCGAATATGCGATTTATCGGAAGAACGGTATATACGAATTTCCCAGTCGGCGGCGCGTATCGCGGCTACGGCGCGACGCAGAGCTATTTCGGGTTCTGTCAGCAAATCGACATAATCGCACGAAAAACCGGCCGGGACGTCCTCGAATATTACAAAAAGTGGACTATTAAAGAGGGAGAAACCTCCGACGTTTTCCGAGCACTCGGCGAGGGCAAGGAGGGGGTCGCGCAGGTAATAAAATCCTGTAAGCTCGACGAGTGTATCGACCGCGGCGCAGAGGCTATCGGCTGGTATGAGAAACGCGGAAAGCGAATAAGAAACGGCGACAGGGTCAAGGGGATGGGCGTCGCTTGCTGCATGCAAGGCTCCGGCATCCCGAAAATCGATATGGGCGCGGCCTCGATGAAGATGAACGAGGACGGCTCGTTCAATCTCTATGTCGGCGCGACCGACCTCGGCACCGGCTCCGATACGATACTCGCACAAATCGCCGCCGAGGTCCTGAGCGTGCCGGTCGAGAAATTCATCGTCCTGTCCTCCGATACCGACCTGACACCGTTCGACGTCGGGGCCTACGCATCCTCGACGACGTATATCTCCGGTCAGGCCGTGCGAAAATGCGCCGAGAAGATAAAAGCGCAGATAACCGCGGTCGCAGCGGAGATGCTGGACGCCGACGAGGACGACCTCTACATCGAAAACGGCAACGTTATATGCGATAAAACCGGCGATAGCCTGTCGTTCGACGATATCTGCTACCGCGCGCTCTACAGCGAAAATCAGTTCCAGATTCAGGCGGAAGCCTCGCATTTCGCGACGGAATCTCCTCCTCCGTTTATCGCACAGTTCGCCGAGGTCGAGGTCGACACGAAAACAGGCCGCGTCGAGGTTATCCAGTTCGTCTCCGCGGTCGATTGCGGCCAGGCGATTAATCCGAAACTCGCAGAGGGCCAGGTCGAGGGCGCAGTTGTCAACGGGATTAGCTATGCCCTGTGGGAAAAATATATTTTCAACGAAAAAGGGGAAATGACCAACCCAAATTTCGGGGATTATAAAATCTTTACGGCGGCGGATTTACCGAAGATGAAAACAATCATAGTCGGCTCTTTCGAGGAGAGCGGCCCGTTCGGCGCGAAATCGGTCGGCGAGATTGCGATAAACGGCCCGATGCCGGCGATTGCGAATGCGATTTATGACGCCGTAGGTGTGCGTATGTTCGAGGCTCCGTTCACCCCGGAAAGGGTTTTCGAGAGAATGAAAAAGGCTGACAGGTGAACGGGTAAATTGGTCGATAGGGATAGCTTAGTCCCGAACTTCAGCCCGGGGATTACGCATATCCAACCCCCAGCGAACCGCTTTAGCGGTTTTTACTGTAACGCCTTCAGGCGTTTATAGCCGGTTTTACTGGCTGCATCAAAGCAGCTAACACGAGGATTTGACTTGATAATAAAAAATGGACAGGTTGCTCTTCCCGGTCTCGCAAAACCGGAAATCAACGATATTAAGGTCGAGAACGGGAAAATCGCCGCGATTGCGCCGAATATCATAAGTGAAGGCGACATCATCGACGCCGATGGCCTCCTCGTTCTCCCCGGCGGAATCGACCCACACGTCCATTTCAACGACCCCGGATACGTGCACCGTGAAGATTTCTACACCGGAACGGCATTCGCGGCGTCGGGAGGGATAACCACAGTTATCGATATGCCGTGCACATCTATACCTCCTGTAACTAATCGGGCGAATTTCGACGTAAAATATCAGGCTATAAAGGATAAAGCGGTCATCGATTACTGCCTTTTCGGGGGCATCTCCGCACAGTCTTTCGAAAGCGGTTTTCCGGGGAATATGGAGGAACTCGCCGAATGCGTTGTCGGTTTTAAGACCTATTTCTTGTCGGGAATGGAGAGTTTCGGTAGCCTGAACAAGAGCCAGTTCGAGGATGTCCTCGAGGCCGCGAGGGTTTTGAAACGTCCGGTATTGCTGCACGCCGAGGATAAGGCTTTTGTGGAAGCCGCGACAATAGAGGCAAAAAAGTCCGGCAACGAACCGAAGGATTTTTATAATTCCCGCCCAGAAAAAGCGGAAATCCTCGCCGTATCGAAAGCCGTTCGAATCGCCGAAAGGGTTGGAGCAGAACTACATATCGTTCATATCGGCACGGCGGATGCCGCCGAATTAGTTCCCGGCGGGAAAATAACCTGCGAAACCGCGCCACATTATCTCGAATTCGATACCGAAGATTTTACGCGTATAGGCTCGCCGCTAAAAGTTACTCCGCCGGTGAAATCGCCAGAGAACAAATCGAAGTTGTGGAAATTCCTTGCAAATGGGAAAATTAGTTTCGTGGCTTCGGACCACGCGCCCTGCACTAAAGAAGAGAAAAACACCGGCTCGATATGGACCGACTATTCCGGCATCCCCGGCACAGGGACCATTTTTCCCTATATACTATCGGAGGGCTACTTCAAAAAGCGGCTGTCGCTAAAAAAATTTATCGAGGTTACATCCTCGAATGCAGCGAGAAGATACGGCATTTTCGACCGTAAAGGTTCTATCGAGGTCGGCAAGGACGCCGATTTTGTCCTCATCGACCCGAATCGAAGCTGGGTTGTCGAGGGTGATAAATTCCTATCGAAGGGGAAAATTACGCCGTTCGAAAGGATGGAATTAAAAGGCAAAATAATAAAGACCATCCTGCGCGGGGAGATTATATACGATACGAAACGCGGTATAACTTTGAAAAATGGATTTGGAAAACTACTATTTTCAAAATACAATTGAGAACGAATAATCCAGACAAATACATAATCGCCAACGGCATTATAACCGATGGCGCCGGGTATTTTCTCGAGAACGGGGCTATCCTTATCGAAAACGACCGGATAACCGGAGTATTGAGAACCGAGGAGATAATCGAGGTTGGTGTTGATTACATCGATGTCGGTGGCAGGCTTATTATCCCCGGGCTTCTGAACGCACACCACCACCTTTATTCGACATTCGCCGCAGGCTTATCTCCTATCGGCGAAACGAACAGCTTCGCCGGAATCCTCGAGAACCTCTGGTGGCGCCTCGACAGGGCACTGGACGAAGAATCGGTATATTATTCGGCTTTGTTGGGGCTAATCGATTCTATCAAACACGGGGTTACGACTATTTTCGACCATCACGCCTCGATGAATTTCGTCGGCGGAAGCCTCTCGGTTATCGAGGACGCTTTCAAATTGACCGGTATCAAGGGATTATTGTGCTTTGAGACATCGGACAGGATGGGCGAAACCGACGCGGAAAGCCATATCGCGGAGAATATCGATTTCTACGAAAAACACCGCGATTCGGAGACCCTGAAAGGCTCTTTCGGTTTGCACGCGAACCTGACATTGAGCGAAAAAACACTCGAAAAAATTCACGAAGCCAAACCGCCCGAAATGCCGATACACGTTCATTGCGGTGAGGACAGAGCCGACCTCGAATACTGCATAGAACGCGGTTACAAAGGCCCCATCGACCGATTGAATTCCTTTGGACTGGTTAGCGGAAATTCTATTCTCGCACATTGCATACATCTCGGTAAAAAGGATTACGGTCTAATAGACGAAATATCCCCGATAATCGTTTCGAACTCAGAATCCAACGCGAACAACCGTGTCGGAAAGATGGATAGAAGGAGAATCAAAGACTACATCCTCGGTTCCGACGGTATGACCGGCGATATAATCGGCACGCTCCGGTCGCACTACCTTCTTGGCGAAGGTTCCGCCGAGGATTTCGACGAGTTGCGCCACGCCTTTTTCGATTATCGATACGAAATCCAGCGGAGATTCTTCCCTGATACAGCTTCTTTTACCCACGGTTCCCGCGCAGATATCGCGGTCCTCGATTACATCCCTGTAACGCCGATAAACCCCGACAACCTGATGGGTCATCTGATTTTCGGCGCGAAATCGGGTAAGGTCTATATGACGATTTCTGACGGCAAAATCCTCTATCGCGACGGCAAAATAACTTTCATCGACGAAATGGAAATAACCGAAAAAGCACACAAGGTTGCGTCGAAACTGCACCGGAGATATTATGGCTGATATTTCGGTCGAGATAAACAGAATAAAATTCAAGAACCCGGTGATGCCCGCGGCTGGACCGAACGTCCGCAACGCCCGGATGATGCTGGCCGCCATAGACGGCGGCGCCGGAGGGATAGTCTCCAAAACCGTTTCGATTAAACCCGCCGATGATAAAAGGCCGACAATCCGCAAAGCGATATGCAGGGGGCTTGTCAACTCGGAGACCTGGTCGGAATTGCCCATCGAAAAAATGCTGGTCGAGCTTGCCGAAGTTAAAAATGCGGGCGTTCCGCTGATAGTTTCTATCGGCTACAAGCCGGGCGAGGTAGCGAAACTCGGCGAACTTATCGAAAACGAAATCGCGCCGGACGGCTTCGAATTTTCGACGCATTATACAGGCAAATCTATCGAACCTCTCGTCGAGGTCGCCAGGTCGCTCCGGAGCGCAGTCGAAGCCCCAATCTGGATGAAAATCTCGCCGAACACGCCGGATATAGAGGCTCTCGCTATCGCGGTTTCAGAATATGTAGATGCATTCGTCGCGATAAACTCGTTCGGCCCGGTTCTCGATTTCGATATCGAAAACCCCATTCCCGAATTAGGCTCCGACTATGGCCAGGGTTGGCTTTCCGGCCCGCCGATTCTGCCTATCGCGCTGCGAATCGTCTATCAAATCCTATCGGTTCGGGACAAACCGGTTATCGGTGTCGGAGGCATCTCGAAAGGGGTCGATGCAATTAAATTCATAATGGCGGGCGCTTCTGCTGTGCAGGTCTGTTCGGCGGCGATAAGAAGCGGCCATTCGGTTTACGGTAAAATTGCAGCCGAAATCGGCGACTGGCTAGAAACGCACGGGTATTCATCAATCGAGAAAATCGGAGGTTTATATAAAAAGAGGCTCGGCGAACAGAGAACGTTCGATAGAATCCCGGTAATGTCAATCGACCCTGAAAAGTGTATCGGCTGTAAGGCGTGTATCGAACGGGGCATCCAAGGGGCCATTTATATGAAAAACGAAACCGCCGCTGTTATTGCGGAAAACTGTATCGGCTGCGGGTTCTGTCAGGATTTTTGCCCACAATCCGCAATGCAATTGATGGACAGGTAAATGAACATAGCACAAAAAATCAGGGAAAAAACCGAGGGCTACAGCGATTACACCGCGCGTAACCTTTCGGAAATCGTGAAAATCCAGTCGCTGAGCGGCGAGGAGGCCGCGGTTATCGAGAAACTCGAAATTCTTCTCGGCGACGCCGGTTTCGACGAAGTTTTCACGGATGGCCTCGGCAACCTCATCGGAAAAATCGGCGACGGCCCGAAAATTCTCGCTTTCGACGCCCATATCGACACGGTCGATACCGGCGATATATCGCAGTGGGATTTCGAGCCTTTCTGCGGAGAGATTCGCGACGGCAATGTTCCTGGAAGAGGCAGTGTCGACCAAAAAGGCGGCGCGGCGGCGATGATTACCGCAGGGCGGATACTCGCGGAACTCGGCTACGACGGCGAATTCACTATTTATTTTACTTTCACAGTTATGGAGGAAGACTGCGACGGTCTCTGCTGGAACTACATCATCGAGAAGGAGCGGATAATCCCGGATTTCGCGGTCTTGACCGAGCCGACGAATATGAATATCTATCGCGGGCACCGGGGGCGGATGGAAATCGAGTGCTATTTTAGCGGGGAGTCATCCCACGCCAGCGCGCCCGAACGCGGCGAGAACGCGATATATAACGCCTCGCATGCAGCAATACAAATCGAGAAACTGAACGGAAGATTAAAATCGGACGATTTCCTCGGCAAAGGCACAATCGCGGCGACGCTTATCGAATCGAAATCCCCGTCACTGTGCGCGGTGCCGGATAGATGTCGAATCCATCTCGACAGGCGGCTGACACTCGGAGAGACAAAAGAAAGCGCAATCGCCGAGGTGCGCTCAGCTATCGGCGGCGACACCAAAATCGAAATCCCGATATATAATAAACCGAGCTACAAAGGCACGAACTTCCAACGAGAGATGTTTTTCCCGACGTGGGCGATTCCAGAAGAGCACAATCTCGTAAAAGCCGGTGTCGAATCGTATAAAAGGCTTTTCGGTGAACGACCGCGAATAGGCAAATGGGCATTTTCGACCAACGGCGTCGCGATTTGCGGAACGCACGGGATACCGTGTATCGGTTTCGGCCCGGGAGACGAGATATTCGCCCACGCGCCGAACGAGGCCGTGCCGATAGAACATCTCGCAAAAGCGGCGGCGTTCTACGCGATGATGCCGTATATTATCGAAGGATAAACCGCGTGGTGTCGACCCGGTGGTGTCGCCCTGTCGTTCCCGCGTAAGCGCGAATCCAGTGGTGTTGTGGCGGGCGAACTCTCCAACTCCTTAACTCTTAAACTCTCCAACTTCTATAAAATTTCTCTTGCGTATTTGGGGAAAATGCTTATATTTAATAAAAACCTCCAACGGAAATATTATGGCCAATATTGCCAAAAAACGCGGGATATAAAATGCAATTATTTACCTGTCTCGTAAAAAAAGACGAAGACCAGTTTGCCTCTTTGTGTGTGGAATTGGATGTGGCATCGTGCGGGCGCACAAAAGACGAGGCGCTGGAAGGGCTGAGAAACGCTATCGAAGCATACATACGATATATGATTGACGAAGGCAGGGAAAAGGATATATATCGACCTGTCCCGATGCAAGAGTTGAAAGATTTCCTCTTTCCCGAGGACGACAAACACGAGCAAACGCTGGATGCTATCCCGCTGGAATTCCAGTATGCTTAAAAACATATCCAGCCGGGATGTCGCTTCGATATTGGCCGAGTTGGGGATTTCGCTAAAAAGACGCGGCAAAGAGGACATTTACGCGGGCGAATATGGTGGGGAATCTCGCGTTGTCGTTGTTCCGAGAAACAAAAAGAGCATACCGAAGGGGACGTTGAGTTCGATATGGCGGCAGGCGGGGATAAACGCGAAGATAGCCGACGAGATATGGCGAAGGATAAAATAATGACAACACGGCGCGCCGGCACGATATTATTACAAAAAACTATTGCGCGATTGGAATAAAACCTTATATTTAAAGCAAAACCTCTAACCAAAAAATTATGGCCAATATCGCCGAAAAATCGGGGGGAAGAACCCATTATAATATAATCACCTCTTCACGGGAGACCGACGGTGAATAGCGTAAAGCAAGAGTTGACAGGCGTTCTCGACGAATTATCGAACGAAAAACTAAAGATGTTGTGGTATTTCGCGCAATTCCTGATGGAAACCGACGAACTCGGGGCCGAAGAAATAGCCGCGCTCAACAGGGGTATGGAACAATTCGAGAAGGGCGAATATGTCCGCTTCGACGAGATTCGACGTGGATAAATACACGGTCGCCCTCTCGAAAGACGCCGCGAAGTATTACCGGAAGGTCGACGAGAAAACGGCCAAAAGGCTCAATAAAGCGTTAGATATAATCGCGAAAGACCCGTTCGGCGCGAAGGGTGTCAGACCGATAAAAAACTATGCCGGGGAAATACAAATACAGGGTTGGCGGATTGAGAATACTGTTCGGCATAGACCGGGGAAACAGCATCATCGAGATTTACGCGATAACCCCGCGCGGACAAGCATACAGGGGAAGACAATGACAACACAGCGTAGCGGCGCGGGCGCAAAAATCCCTTGACAGCGGCTGACTGGCCGCTTATATTATTTTTTGAATCTAATCGATGGAGGATTACGGGATGATTACGTCAGGCGCCGAAAAATACGGGGGGGGGTGTAACTCGTTGTAACGTAACGAGTTACACCGATACCCATTCGGCGGTGAGGCGCGGGGGCACTCCGCTCCCTGCTCTCTGCACACAGCTAATTATATACCGCTCTTGTTTGGCTAATTAACCAGCAAGGGCGGTTTTTTTATACCCGAAAATTAAAACCTTATAAGGAGGAAAAATGGGATTTGTACCAAGTAAAAGAAAAGGATTACTTTGGGAAGACGCTAAAAGACTAAACGAAACGATTTTGAAATGCCCTTTTAATACAACAGGTAAAGACGAGAAAGCTTTCGAAATGGGGTTTTCAACTACGCTAGTAAAAGATCAGGATTCGTTTAATAACGATATACGGGCTCAGATATTAAAATCGAGCAAAGTAGAAAGTATTTATTGTTTCGGGAAAAAACATAGACCTGACCTTGCAATAGATGAGGACGGTATCGCAATAGAAATCAAGTTAATCGATTACGAAGGTCTTAAACACGCAATAGGACAAGGATTCGTATATCGATTGAAATACAAATTTGTCTTCCTAATTCTGATAATAGAAGAGAAAAAGAAAGATTTCTATGAAGACTTAGCGGGGGGAAAGGAAAAAGACCTGGAAGACCTCCTCACCCATTTATCGGAGAAAATGAATATCTTTACATACATAGTCCCTAATTTCAACATTGTAAAACTAGGTATGAAAAAAAACGTTTCCTTTTTCAAATAGAGCCGTGAATAGAAAGAAGGAGAACTTGATTAGAATGAAAGTGAACATTGCTTTGCTTATGGTTGCACTCGTAGGCATTTGCTCCGCCGGATGGGAAAGGACATTAGGCGGAAGCGGTAATGACTATGGCGGGGCGGTCTTGAAAACTACCGATGGAGGATATGTTATTGGTGGGTCGAAAGAAACATCGGCTTATTCAGGTATTTATGATGCGTATCTTATAAAAACAAATTCATCTGGTATTCCCGTCTGGTCTGGCACTTACGGAACAAGCGATTATGATTATGGCTGTTCAATAGCTACGTCTCTAGATGGAGGGTATGTAATAGCGGGATATACGTGGGCATCAACAAGAGGATACGATTTCTATCTTGTCAAAACTAATTCGTCGGGGAGTATGTTATGGTCCAGAACATATGGTAGTAGTAATCATGACTTTGCTAGGTCTATTGCACGCACGTCGGATGGAGGTTATATTATGGCCGGATATACATTTGAAACGGATCCATATTTAAATGATATTTATGTTGTCAAAACGAATTCTTCAGGGGATGAGATTTGGAACAAAACGTTTAGTGGAAGTTTTAATTATGTAGCTTTGTCAATAATTCAGACAACAGACGGGGGATATATAATCGCAGGATATACAGATTCGTTAGGCGCAGGAGAAGACGACGTTTACATCATTAAGACCAACTCATCTGGGAATATTGCATGGACAAGAATAATTGACTTGGGATCAAGAGACGTCGCTTCTTCCATTTTACAAACAACAGCAGGCGATTACTTAATAACTGGTTCTAGTGAATCAGTAGGATTAGGTGAATCCGATTTATTCATTTTAAAACTTAACTCTTCGGGTAGTACTCAATGGATTAAAACTTACGGAGGCAGTGATGATGACAATGGGGCTTCTATATCCAGAACTTCCGACAACGGATTTATTATAGTAGGTTCAACACAATCCTACGGAGCCGGCGAATATGATGTTTATCTCCTGAAAACTAATTCATCAGGCGACACTTTATGGACGCAAACTTACGGTAGAATAAGCAATGATTATGGTACATCAGTTTCACAGACATCGGATGGAGGTTATATTATTGGAGGGACTACTGAATCTTTTGGTTCAGGCGGTTCGGATATTTATCTCATCAAGGTTGACGCCGTTGGGATAGTTGAATGGGTAAACCAAAAACCACGTAACCTTTTCATTTCCGCCTATCCAAATCCCTTCAATTCCGCTTGCCGTATTTCTGCGCCGGAGAATGCCGTCGTAGAAATATTCGATATAAACGGCAGGAGTATTGCAGAGTTCGATGGCGGAGACCGGATATGGAAACCGGAGGCATCGGTTGGCGGCGGTGTATATCTGGTCAGGGCAAAAATCGGGGATAAGGATATTACGAAACGCGTCGTTTATTTGAAATGACGTAGGGGCACGGCGTTGACGTGCCCGCCGTAAAATCGGCGCAAATCTCAAAACGGGTTTGCCACCGTCAAACCCCTACGGATTGAAAACGATAAATAATTGCGTAGGGGAGACCCTTGTGGTCTCCCGAAAAACGGGACGGCACAAGACCGTCCCCTACGGATTGAAAACGATGATTGGAATACGGAATTCGGAATATTGAATGCGGAACGGGGAAATAGGCTGTCATTTCGTGGAGCGAAACGACGATAAACCTTATCAATAAAAACAGAAAGATTTCTCCCTCTGGTCGAAATGACGGGAGAAATTAGAGGGTGGCTAAAAGGTCACCTTTTTTATTCCCTCTCCCTCGGCCCCTCTCCCACTGAACGGTAGAGAAAAAAAGGGTGTTTTAATGGGATGATGTGGCCGGGAACCCTATACCCTATACCCTATACCCTAGACCCTTATTTCTGACGAGAGAAGGTTGTTCGAAGAGCCGGATTAGGGAACGAACTGCCGGTAGTTTAGCGAAGCCGAAACAACCATTTGAGATTTCTCCATCATTTCCGCTTGATTTCCTGGGATATGCTCGTATATTCCGCGTTGGGGAAAATATCGGCTGCTGTATATAACATATATGAAGAACGGGAAACTGCTATGAAAAATAATTCCAAATCCGGGGCGCTTCTAACGCCGAAAGAGATAGTCGCCGAACTCGACCGGTATATCGTAGGGCAGGACGAGGCCAAGAAAAGCGTGGCAATCGCACTTCGCAACCGGTGGCGCAGGCAGATGGTCGAAGGCCCTATCAAGAACGAAATCCTGCCGGCTAATATTCTAATGATAGGCCCGACCGGTGTCGGCAAGACCGAAATCTCTCGGAGGCTTGCGGCGTTAGCGGGCGCACCGTTTGTCAAAGTCGAGGCCAGCAAGTTCACCGAGGTCGGCTATGTCGGCCGCGATGTCGAGTCGATGATTCGCGACCTGGTTGATATCGCGGTTGCGCAAGTCCGTGACGAGCATGAAAAAGAGGTCCGCGTTCAGGCTATGAAAAATGTCGAGGAGCGGTTGCTCGATTTACTCACTCCTAAACGACCCAAACGCAGGGAAACTGAACCCGAAAGGGATAAAGAACGCACCGACCGTATCCGAAAGAAAATCGAGAGCCAGCTCGACAGCGGTCTTCTCGACGACCGGAAAATAGAAATCGAGGTTCCCGAATCGATTATGCCGACGGTCGAGATTTTTTCGCCGATGGGTATGGAAGAAATGGGACTCAATATCTCCGAGATGTTCGAGGGGATGATTCCGAAGCGCACGAAATCGCGCACGGTTACAGTCAGCGAGGCCCGCAAAATATTATTGCCGATGGAAATCAACAACCTTATCGACCACGACAAGATAATCGATTCGGCGTTGGCGCGCGCACAGGAAACGGGAATTATATTTATCGACGAAATCGATAAGATTGTTGCCAGGGGCAGCGGCGGCGCCGGCCCGGATGTCTCTCGCGAGGGTGTTCAACGCGACCTTTTGCCGGTTATCGAGGGATGCAACGTCGCCACGAAATACGGGATGGTGCGCACCGACCATATATTGTTCATCGGCGCTGGAGCGTTTCACGGCACGAGCCCGAGCGACCTTATCCCTGAACTCCAGGGCAGATTACCGATACGCGTAGAACTAAATTCCCTGACCGCAAAGGATTTCATCCGCATTCTTGTCGAACCGGAAAACTCGCTGATAAAGCAATACGAGGCGTTAATGTCCGCCGAGGGCGTCAGGCTAAAATTCTCCGACGGTGCGATTAAGGAAATCGCCAATATCGCCGATAAAGTCAACGCATCCGCGGAAAACATCGGTGCGCGACGCCTTCATACCGTTATGACCACACTCCTCGAAGACATTATGTTCGAAGCCCCGGAAAAAACAGGCAAAGAAATCAAACTCACACAAACCACCGTCCGCACAAAACTCAAGGATATTGTCGCCGACGAGGATTTGACGAAGTATATATTATGAGGGTGCTATAGTGCTACGGTTTATCGACAAATGCGCTATTACCCTACAGGTCTTGGGATGAGGAGTTTTAGCGACGCAGCAATTCCCATAATACATCGAGATTGCTTCGTATCGCTCAGAATGACATAAACATCCTTTTTCGTTTGTAAAGAATATGGCCGTCTTTCAGTAATCTCTATTTGAAATTCGTATTTTAGGTTTTATCCCCTCACCTCATCTTTTATTATCTTCCCGTCTTTCAGCGTAACCACTCGTCGTGCGCGGTCTATGACTATCTGGTCGTGTGTGGAAAACAAGAAGGTCATCCCGGTTTTTTTATTCAAATCGCGCATCAGGTCGAGAAGCCCGCCGCTGGTTTCCGAATCGAGGTTCGCCGTTGGTTCGTCGGCGAGTATTATCGCCGGACGGGAGACCATCGCTCGTGCGACCGCCACGCGTTGCTGCTGACCGCCGGAGAGTTTAGGCGGGACGCGCTCTGCAAAGCCCTCGAGACCGACATCCGCGAGAATTTCGAGCACGCGTTTATGACGTTCCTCTTTCTCTATACCCTGAAGCAGCATTATGTATTCGATATTCTCCTCGACGGTGAGCACCGGTATTAAATTATATGCCTGAAAGATAAACCCGATATTGTCGCGGCGAAAATCGGACAACTCGCGCCCGCTCATCTCGGATAGCGGTTTGCCATTGAGCCAGACCTCGCCGTCGGTCGGTGTATCGAGGCCGGAGATTATGTTCAAGAACGTCGTTTTGCCAGAGCCGGACGGCCCGACAATCGAGGTAAATTCACCTTTCTCAATAATCAAATCGACGCCGCGAACGGCATAGACCGGAACACCGTCCTCATCGTAGGTTTTCTTGAGATTTTCGGTTACGATGATTTTATTTCCGTTATTATTCATAGCATTATCTCCTTTTAGGGATTTCGCTTATACTTTGCATGGAAGGTTATCTACGCTAGAAACTCCTCCGCATCGCCTTTGCCGGGGCTATCCGCGCCGCGTGGACAGCAGGATATATCCCCACTATTATCGTGAATATAAACACTGCAACAGGATAGATAATAAACTGCGATATAGTTAGCGTAGGATAGATTTTCTCGCGAAGGGCGATGCCCGCGAACTCGACACCGGTAAAATCAATTCCGATTTGCGAGATAAGCCATGTAACAATAAATCCGATAATCGAGCCAATTACGATACTGACTAACGATAGCGCACCGGCCTCGAACAACAGAAGTTTTGCCACAACGAACGGCCGTGTACCGACCGCGCGTAGGACCCCAAACTCGAACATCCGCTCGAAAAGCGACATAAACAGCGTGTTAAGGATAACGAAAACGACCACCCCCATCAAAATAAACGCGATAAACAGTTTGCCGATAATCATCAGCGCGTCTATCGAGGCGATAAGCGGAAAAATCTCTGTCCACGATACTGCCTCGTTTCCGTAGCGCGAGAATTTTTCCCAGAATGGAAGCGTTTTGTTCTCGCTCAACGACGGGTCGGTGAACGCGATTGCAATCGTGTGCGCTGTGTTGCCGATACCGAGCATCTCTCGCGCCTTGCCGATTCGGATAAACGCCACGCCACGGTTCATCGAACGGTCACCGAAATCGAAAATCCCCGAGACGCGGAAAAGCTCCTGCACGATAACGCCGGTGCCGGCCTGCGAGACGGTGAGAACGGTCCTGTCGCCGATTTCGACATCGAGAATCTCAGCAAGTTTTTTGCCGATAAGTATATTCTGCGGATTATCGCCAGTGAAATACTCACCATCGACAATCGCCTCGTCGAGATAGGACATATCCCTCTCGGTCTCTGGAGCGATACCAAAAACATTGACCCCGGACATATTTGCCGGCGAGGTTATAGTCCCGAACGCGCTCGTCCGCGGCGTGAATTTTTCGACAATCGCCTCGGATTCGAGTTCGAACATCACCTCGTCGAAATTAGCGATTGTCAGTTCCGTTTCTTGGGTTTGGCGAAAATTCGCGCGGTTTATCTGGGCCTCGCCGACAAATGTCGAGGTCGCGATTTTAACCATAACTATTTCCTCGCCGAAATAAATAGCGTCGACGAAAATCAGCGCGGCCAAACCGAGTCCGATTGCCAACCCGGCGATAATCGTCCGCCGCTTGTTGCGGAAAAGGTTCCGCCACGCGAGTTTGATAAATAGCATATCGTTTCCTTGCAGAATGATTTCCTCTAGTTCCGCCGCTCGAGTGGCATATTACAATTGGGTCGAAAGGTTAGTCCTCCCTCAAACTTCCTGCCCTTTATACTGTAGTTGATAAAGCTTATAGTATATCCCGCCTTTGGCGAGAAGCTCCTGGTGGTTGCCCTCCTCGACGATGCGGCCTTTGTGCATCACAAGAATGCGGTCGACGTGCTGAATTGTCGATAGCCTGTGGGCGATAACTATGCTCGTGCGGTCCTCCATCAGGCGCCAGAGAGCCTCCTGAATAAGCTGTTCTGTCTCGGTGTCGATATTCGCGGTGGCCTCGTCGAGAACGAGTATCGCCGGGTCGAACGCCAACGCCCGTGCGAACGCGAGAAGTTGCCTTTGGCCGGCGGATAATGTGCTTCCGCGCTCGGTAACCGGTTCGTCGAAGCCGTTGGGTAGTTTGCCGATGAACCGGTCGGCGTTCACCACGCGCGCTATCTCCTCGAGTTTCTCCTCCGAGATAGCTTCGTTGTTCAGGCGGATATTCGTTTTGATATCGCTGGCGAACAGGAAAACATCCTGTAGGACCACCCCGATATTCTTGCGCAGCTTGCCCTTATCCCAGTCGCGGACATCGACGCCATCGACACGGATTCTACCTTTCTGAACATCGTAAAATCGTGACAGCAGCGAGATAATAGTCGTTTTGCCCGCACCGGTCTCGCCTACGAACGCGACCGACTCTCCCGGCTCGACCGAGAAGCTGACATCGCGCAGGACCCACTCCCATTCGACATCGTCGGGGAGCTTTTTGTAGGCGAACGAGACGTTCTCGAAATCGACCTTTCCCTTAACCGGTTCGATAGCGACAGGTTTTTCGGCCTCCGTGATATCCGGTTCCGTGTCCAGTATCTGGAAAATGCGCTCGGAGCTTGCCATCGCGGCTTGCATAATGTTGAATTTCTCGGCTATAGCGTTAATCGGCTGGAAAAACATCTCGACATAGGAAAGATACGCCACCAGCGCACCAAGCGGCAAAAGATTCTGCACTACCTGGCCACCACCGAACCAGATAATCAACCCGAGGCCGATATTCCTGAAAAGCACGATTACCGGCGAGAACAGCGCATGGACGACGAGCTGATACATATTCGCTTTGTAATAGTCGAGGTTGATTTCCCGGAACCGCGCGATATTCTCTTTCTCGCGCGAGAAAATCTTAATTACCCGTATCCCGCTGAAATGCTCGCTCAACGTGGCGTTGATGCGCGCGATTTTAACACGGACTTTCCGGTAGGCGTCACGGAATTTGATTCGGAAAAGCAACGTTACAACCATAATAAACGGCGCGAGCGCCAACAGAATCAAGCCGAGCCGCCAGTTCATATACAAAAGCATCCCCGAGATACCGATAAGCATAAACAAATCGCTGAACAGGTTGATAACCACGCTGGTGAACATCTCGTTGAGGACGTTGACATCGTTGGTGCTGCGCGTAACCAGCCTACCGACCGGGTTCGAGTCGAAAAACTTGAGCGAAAGGCTCTGTAGATGCCGATAGACGTCGTTGCGAATATCGAACAGGATATTCTGCCCAATCCACGCCATAAGATAAACCTGCGCGTATTGCGCGCCGAAAGTAACGATTAGCACCGCGAGATAAATCAGGCCGATATAGAGAATTCCCAGCCGGTCGTTGACGCGCAGCCGGTCGAGGTCCTCCTTTGGAATCTCCTGAATATTGTTGTAGCTGACGATTACTGTCCCGGCGCGGGAGGTCGCCTCGAACTTGTCGCTATGCCTGGCGATAATCGCTTTTATAGTGTCGCGCTCGGCGCCCTCGGGATAGGATTCCTCGCGGACAACATAGAATTTTTCTTTGCCGAGAACGCCGAGTTTGTTGAGTTTTGCGGCGTCGCCGGGGTCGATATCGTTGTGGTCGAAAAGAAACCAACCGTCCTCGGCGAGCGGAAGAAGCCCATCGGCATAACGCTCGCGCACCTCGCGGATAAAAGCATCGGTCGTGTCCGAAAGGTCGAGTTTCGCGTTGCTGAAAAGGACAAACCGGTCTATCCCTATCTTGGTCAGGTAAGGCTGGAGTATCTTCAATCCCGACATAATCAGCAGCACGAACACGGTTACAGCCATCAGCTTGTAATACGGCTTTGCATAACGCATAAGCCGCTTCATCAACCGGGAGTCGTAGACCTTGCCGAGCTTCTGTTCCTCGTGGAACTCGTCGTATGCCGAGCCTCGGGGCATAATTTAGGGTTTTACGGTTATATGGTTTTATGGCGCTACGGATTCTGTCATTTCGAGCAAAGCAAGAGAGCTTTTCGTCCGTTTAATAAGACTTCTCGTCGCTATCACTACTCGAAATAACAAAACAAAGACCAAACGAGCGAACGACCGCCACAAATAATAGATACGAAACGCAAAAAGTCAAATAAAAAGGTTTAATCGGGCGTTTGGGTTCACAGCGCAGTCGATTGTCTGACCGGCTTTTTGATTCGCAGTGGTCGAGGTCCATAATCGGCTGTATCTCGAACGGAAGGATATTATGTTTATTTACTCGATAACTCCTCCGTTATTATCGCTTGCAAACCGGCGAGAATATATTATTATTATGAGTTGAAAGAACCGGAGCGAACTTTGAATAGCCTTAAAAAATCCCTTATCGGCGTTAACGATTATTTCGCACTTATAGCGAGAGCTTTTGCGGGTATAGTCCGTCCGCCGTTTTATTTCTCGGAAGTGTTTCTTCAGATGGAGCATATCGGCGTGCAGTCGCTGCCGATTGTGCTTCTTACAAGCACATTTGTCGGGATGATACTGGCATATCAGTCTGGCTATGCTATGGCGGTTTTCGGTGCGAAAATATACATAGGAACACTCGTAAGCCTTTCGCTTGTCAGGGAGCTAGGCCCCGTATTGGCCGCAGTCGTTGTTACCGGACGGATAGGAGCGGGAACCGCCGCAGAACTCGGCAGTATGGTCGTTACCGAGCAGATAGACGCTATGCGGGCGATGGCAACCGACCCGATTAAAAAACTCGTATCGACGCGGCTTCTCGCGGGGCTAATAATGATACCGCTTCTTGTTATTGTAGCCGATTTGATGGGTATTCTCGGCGGTGGGTTTATCGCCTCCAGCACGTTCGGAATTTCGCCGGTATTCTATAAGAAGACCATAATCGAAGCACTCTGTGTGGAGGATATAGTAATGTCGATGGCAAAGGCCGTATTTTTCTCTGTTCTGATTATGACTATCGGCTGTTATTCGGGACTTTATGTCGAGGGTGGAACGACCGGAGTGGGTCGTGCCACGACGAAAGCGGTCGTTTTGACTATCGTCCTTATATTAGTTAGCGATTATTTCCTGACCGTTATTTTACTTAAGATGTTACCCGGATTGGCATTCTGATTCGAGGCCTATATTAAAATGATAGAGCTTAAGGATATATACAAGAGCTTCGACGACCTCGAGGTGCTGAAGGGACTCGACCTCGAAATCAAAGACGGCGAAACGCTTCTCGTTATGGGTAAATCGGGATGCGGCAAATCGGTTATGCTCAAAATTATCTTGCGGCTTTTATCCCCCGATTCGGGTAAAATAATTATCGATGGCGTGGACACGACCTTTTTCTCGGAGTTTCAGATGGTCTCCGTCAGGAAAAATTTTGGGATGCTCTTCCAGGCCGGCGCGCTTTTCGACTCGATGACGGTGTGGCAAAATATCGCTTATCCACTTCTGGAACATACCGATACCCCTGTGTCCGAGATAGACGAGAGAATATACGAACTGCTGACTTTCGTCGGTATGGAGGGCAATCAAACAAAATACCCGAACGAGCTTTCGGGCGGAATGCAGAAGCGTGTGGCGCTCGCACGGGCACTCATAATGATGCCGAATTACGTTTTGTTCGACGAGCCGACGACCGGACTGGACCCCGTAACGGCCGGCCTAATCAATGAGCTTATTATTAGAACCCGAGAGCGATACGGTGTAACTTCGATAGTCGTAACGCACGATTTGGCAAGCGCGATGCGTGTGGGAACGCAATACGCATTTATGAGCGAAGGCAAGATAACGTTCACTGGAAGTCGCGCGCAAATATTCGAATCCGATAACCCCGCGTTGCGGGAATTTCTCAAGGATGCATCATGGCAAGACCGGTATTAAGAACGACCCCTGCACAAAAGGCCTCTGTCGGGGGACTTATTGTGGTCGCTTTGCTTATTCTGGCCGTAGCGATAATTATCCTCGGCGGCGAGCAGGGATTTTTAAAAAGAAAATACGAAATCAAAGCGCGGTTCAAGCGCATAAGCGGACTCCAAGCGGGCTCACCCGTCTGGCTTTCGGGCAAAAAGGTCGGTTCTGTTTCCAAGATAACCTTTGTCCGCGACGCAGGGGATACCGTTTTTATCGATGTCAGTATGATGATTAACGGCGGTGTCCGCGACCTTATCCGGAGCGACTCCGAAGCGCGGATAGCTACGCTGGGCCTTCTCGGCGACAAGTATGTCGGGATAACCCTCGGGCATCCCGATTCCGCAGAAATCAAACCCGGCGAGTATGTAAAAACGAACAACCCTATCGATTTCGAGGAGCTAATCGGCAAAGGGGTCGAGACGTTCGAAGACCTTTCGATAGGCGGAAAACACCTCGTTTCTATCGCGGCCAAACTGGACTCCGGTCAGGGCACGCTAGGGAAATTAATCAATGACCCGGATATTTATTTCGACATTGCCCGGCTGGCCGACTACAGCGAGAAAATAGCCGGGCGCATCGAGAGAAACGAAGGCACAATCGGAAGGCTTTTCAACGACCCAAAGCTTTACGATAATATCGTTGGTGTTGTCGAGAGAACTAGCAGTTTCCTCGATACGCTCAAGGCCGGCAACGGGACCATCGGCAGGCTTGTCAAAGACCCGGGATTATACGACCATCTGACAGCCTCTCTCGGACGGATAGACACGCTGGTGGCGCGTGTCGAACGCGGCGAGGGCACAACAGGCAAACTTATCTCCGACGACGAGTTGTATAATCATATTTATAATTCCGTAACCACGCTCGATTCGCTTCTGCTCGATATTAAAAATAACCCCGAAGGATATTTCAAGGTTAAGGTAACGCTTTTTTAGGAATGGATATTTGTTACGGCACAAACGACCTGTGTAAAATTGCATTTGTTGTGGATTTTAATGATAACCCTGATTTCCGTTCCACTATATGCTGGATTAATATTAATACGTAGCAGAATAATCGACAGCTCGTCGGGGGAACCGCTGACCAACGTGAACATCGAGGTTTCCGGGACCCCTGTCGACGCTATTACCAACTCTGATAAGGTTTTTCTATCGAGAACCTCGACCCCGGGCGATACGATATTTTGTTTTCGTTCGTCGGATTAAACGTCGTAAACGGCAGGTAAATACGGCACCGGTCGAGTGGTCCCGAGGAACAAGAACCCGACGATTATCAAGAACTCGACACCGGGCTTAATCTAACATTCGGCGGGCGTTACGAGATATTCGGGCTGTTATTCGCCGGGTAAAGATTTCTCCCTCCAGTCGAAATGACAAAAAAGTCTAAATTACTGAGAATAGGGGCTGAAAAAATATAGGGAAATGCCGGAACTATACGGGAATGGGATAATACTACGGACTGAACTCGTTATGACTTGGCAAGTTGCACTGTCCTTTTAATTTATTACTTGACATAACAGAAAATATTCCCTAATATTTAATAAGATTGAGCGAATTACTATTAAGGAGGGGTTATGAAAAACGCCCTGATAATATTTGCCGTTTTATTAGTTCCCGCTCTGACATTCGCTGTGCCGGACGACCCCGGTTTCGGCGTCTATATCGCTCCGATGATTGCATCGGGGCATTTCGGGATTAAGGCCTATAATCTCCCGATAGCGAGCACTATCTCTGGCAGCACAAGTGTATCACCTTCGCCGTTCCCGCAGGAAGCCGACAGGCGACTCTCGGTCGGAGCCAAACTCGGGTTGTTCTACCGCCCTGACAACTACGAACGGCGGCATAGGTTCGACCTCGAAATCCAGGGGGACTATTTCACAGGAGAATTCGGCTACCAGCAATATACTGCCGACACAACCGCGACCGGGAGTTACTCGACTGGCACACTGAAACTGACCGGGATAGGCGCAGTGGTTAGAATCCGCTGGTCGGGCGAGATACAGGAACGCTGGCAACCCTATGTTCATTTCGGCTACGCGGTAAATATGCTCACTTTCGGCAGCGCGAACGGATTGAGCCATGGCACCAATGTCGGCGCGGGTATGCGGGTTCGCCTCTGCAATAAGTATGCGTTTTATTTCGAATACGAAACAAGCCCAATGGGCCGGGTGGAACTTCCTTTGAACGAGATAGACGCCACCCTCGGCGCAAATACCAACACCGATGTCGCTCTCGAACCCGGATACAGTCAGGTTACAGCGGCTTTCGAATTCCCCATATCTTTCTGCATAAGTTGCGACAATAGAAGACGCTAACTTATGGCTAAATATTATACAATTTTCTTATTACTCATCGCGGTCTGCCTCGGACGGGAACCGTATTCGCGCGGCTCGGGTTATTCCGTAAGGGCAGACCTACCCGCCTATTCGGCGGATAGGTCGTTTCATCTGGGCCTATCTGTTTCCAGCCTCGTGGGAACGGGACCGCTCGGGCCCGACGTTACTGGCAGTGTCATCGAGGAGGCCGACCTCGGTGTATATACGATAAAAAATTTCCGCGAGGACTGGGGCTACCTGTGGGGCTTAGAGGTCGGCGGTTTTTTGCGCCTGCCGGACGGCGAACGGATAGAATTGCTCGTGGCTTTCGCGAAAACGAGCACGAGCCTCACCGCCAACTACGATTTAAGGCAGGAAAGCGACTCCGTTATGACATACCGTCGCGACAGTCTGGCTATGGATATTATCGAGGTTACTCCAAGACTCCGTCTTTCGGCCGCGTTGCCATATGGTCTGGAGCCGTATATAGGACTGGGTCTGGCGTGCGACTTTTTCACAATCGAAGAGTTATACGAGGTTGACGGCATATTCGAGGACTCGCTGGGCGGCGAATTTACAGCGGATTTCACGAAAACCACCGACCTATACGCGACCGGCCTCGACCTGCTTCTCGGTATGAAGGTCCGGATTACGGATAATGTCGCCTGTCATCTCGAAGCCGACGGCGTTTTTATGCCTAATAAGGATATCGAACTCGATGATATCGATAACACCGCCTATCCCGTGGACTCCGACGGTAACCCTCGCAAACCACTGGAAATAGACCTATTCCCGCGCGAGCACCGTGTAAGACTTCTTCACGTTACTGCACGGTTCGGTATCGAGGTTTCTTTCGACGTGAATTGATTACGACTTCCTACCGGTTTCCTCTAAGAACGCTGCATAGAGACGAATGTTTTATCGATTTCCCCTTAAGACGCCTGGCCTATTCAATATCGCGCTCTATCGGTCCTCCGGCGGGACGGTCATTCTCATAATATTATTGAGCGCGGGAGTCTCGAAATCACGAATCTCGCCGGTTATTTCGGTTTTGGCGCCTTCGCTGCCGTATCCAATCAGTTCCACGCCACCTTTTTCGGCCTGTTCGGCTTTGACTAAACCTATAATCGGCACATCGGAGGAGACCCACGCCGTAGTCAGTTCCTCGTCTTTAACGATAGTAACTTTATCCGTTTCGAACTTACCGGCGGGGACACTGACCTGAACCCCTTTCTCGACCGAATATTTCGCCGCTGTTTCATCCTTTTTTGCGCGTGTCGGTTTCGCCGCGACCTCTTTCGTCTCCAGCATAGAGTCCATTCTCAAAGCCTCCTCGCCCTTGCGCTGAACAACGAGCGAAACGTAGGTTCCCTTGTCGTCCGGGTCGGTCGCGGAGAAATTCGTTATAGTCCAGTTGCCCTCCTTGTCGGTCATCTTATACTCGAAAGAGAAATATTCTTTACCGTCGCGCTGTTCTTTCGAGATGATTGAGAACTTGACCGAACCGGCCTCTTTGCCTTCTTCTGTTATCCGATATTCGACCCACGCTCCCGGCTCGAATTTCGGCGCGTATTCGAGGTTTTCCGGTAGATAGCCGAAGAAATCCAGCTGACCGAAAAGGGTTCCACAGAGCGCGATAACAAACAACGTCGCTACAAATTTCCTTTCCATCGTTTTTCCTTCCTTTCTATTTTGGTATTGGTCTGAGTTCTATAACGTTTTTATCGAACCACGTTGTTATCAACCAATCCTGAAAAAAGTTATATCCTATTATTCCATCGACTTTTGTGGGGAGACCCTCAATATCGAGGTGTGATAGGTCGCTTATCGCAATAATATAATCGCTCCGCGATACCGGCCCGATTCTCAGTTCTTTTGGGGTTATACTTTTGACGACCCTCTTCTCTTTGTCGGCTCCCATAAGTGTATCGGATTCGCCCGGTTCGTATGATTTTTCGGGCAGTTTTTCGAAAATCTCGGGCGTGATTACCCCACCTCCGGCTCCGCTGTCTAAAATTACGTTCGCGACTACACCCGGCGCGAATTCCGCGGCGACATAAAGCAGGTGCATCGTCCGCTCGAATCCTATCGTATGCGAAGGATTCGTCGATATTAGAGGGTCGGTTTCGTCCAGCGGTCTTCCGTTATCGTCGAGGCGGCTTAAGATAATTTTTCTCCCCGAATAATCCAGAGTCCACGCGAACCGCCCGAGGAAATCGGTGCCGAGAAGTCCGATTATCTCTGTATCGAGTGCGTCCGACAGGTGCGAGATGTCCATAGTGATTGCCATTAAATTCTCTATCTCGATGTCTTCTATCTTGAGCAAATCCACGGTTACCGCGCCGGTGTTGCCGATTTCTCCGCTCACTCCCATCGCCTGGAGCGCTGCGAGGTCGCCCAGTGGCTCGAATCTGTCGGCGTAACGGGCATCGATAATCGAGATAGGCGTCCCGTTATCGACTACGAAATTGACTGTAGAACCGTCCGAAAGCCCGGCTTCTATAACGATATGGTCTAACTCTGGCGCGAATTTTACCACCGTTCTCGCTGGCCCCGAAACTGAAAAAACAAGGTCCTTGGTCGGGTCCTGGATAATCATAGGTTGAGCTACTCCCTGACCCAATTTAAGGATTTTCCATATACCATCTTCGGTTATAGCATCGAACATATCGACACTTTCCTGTTGTATCCCGGATGACGAAACCAACGCCGATATAGTAATATGCGCGGTATCTCCCGAATATTCAACCTCGATTTCGTATATCTCCTCCAAATTGTAGACACCCGTAGATACGATTTGCTCCAGAACCAGAGTCGAAAGTTCCTGACCCGCTCCTGCGAAATCGAAATCTTTTGCGAGTTTGCCATCGAGAAATTCTACACTGCGTTCGTCCAGAGCCTGTTTATAAGCTGTAACCAGGTCCAGAATGCCTTCCGGAATATCTTCCGCAAAAGCGGCGGAAATGACAAGTAATAAAAATATAGCGACGAGACATTTTCTCATATTTCGACTCCGTTTTTTGTTTTACTCGGCGGTTCCGGCGGGCATTTCGTAATGCGCTCCGAAACGCCCCTCCCGAACCTCCATTCTCATCCAGTGGTCGCCGACCTGGTCGACGTAAACTCCGTTAAATACACCGTTGACCCATTTTTTCTCTGTGTTCACATTTGTTATAGTAATAAAGATATAACATGTTTCCCCGTTTAATGTTGCGACATAGTGCGTCGAGGCGGCTACGCCGGCGTATTTTTCGTTTTTTGGGTATGTTTTTATCGAATATGCTTTAAAATTCAGTCCCGCCGTTTCGGGTGGTTCTTTTGCTTCAGCAAGCCATTTCATCGCGAATGTCGGCTCGCGGCCCTTCTCGCCGGCAACAAGCGTGAAAAGCAGATGAGTGTAGTCGGCGCTCGCCGCGTCCCGTAATTCATAGCCGGTTTTGCCATCCTCCCGTTCGAATGTAATAGCTTTTTCGACATATATTCTCGCCTGACCAAACTCTACTAATTCCCCGTTAAGATACACACTTATCTCGAACCCTCCCACAGGTCCTTTTCCGCACGAAACGAGTAGCAAAAAACCCGCCAATACGACCACATAACAACCCGTTCCGAACAGGTTTATTAGCGGAAAAAGCGACCGATTATATTCCTTGTATTCCCTCGACATCCTTTTCGGTTCCCAGAATTACTAATTTATCTCCGGGATGTATAATTTCTCCTGCACCGGGAACCACTACAACTTTCGGCCCGGCTTCAGCCCCGGCGCGCTTTATAGCCAGCAACTCGACACCGTATTCACGCCTAAGGTTCAAATCGGCGAGGCTCTTATTTTCGAAAAGTTCGGGGGCGATAAGCTCGACTATACTGTAACCCTCGGTCAGCGGAATATGGTCGATTATATTGGGTGCAGCGAGCGCCATAGCGATTCGTTCCGCCATTTCTCTCTCCGGGAATATAACCCGGTGGGCGCCGACCACGGTAAGTATTCTTTTATGTTCTTCCGAAACACCCTTAACTACAATCTCTTCGACTCCGCATTCGGCCAGATTAAGCGTAACGAGAACGCTTGCCTCGATATCGTCGCCGAGAGCTATCAGCGCGACGTCCACATCGGCTATACCGCTGCTGACGATAAAAGAAGAATCGGTAACGTCCCCTACAATGGCGTGAGTTACCTCGTCTCTTAAATCGTCGACCCTCGCAGGGTTTCTATCTACCGCTATTACTGGCACTCCCTTCGAACCTAGCGTTCGGGCTACGGTCGAACCGAAATTGCCCAGTCCGATTATAGCGAACTGGCGCATATTACCCTCCTTGTTTCTTTTGCGAAAGCAAATCTTTATACCGTTGATAGTATAAAATTCCTGAAATAATCGTCAAAATAATCGCTATCGGCAGCAGTATCCATTTGAGTAATTCGATATCCATTATTGCTGCAATAAAAACTATCCCCCAGGTAAGGGGGGTAATCCGCCCGATTATTATCGGTGTAACGAGTGTTCCGTAGTTTAGAAAAATTCTCAATCCAAAAACGAGAATCGCCAGGTCTCTTAACACTATAACGACTATCGCCCAGACTGGCAACCATCCGCGGAAAACAAGATAGACTGCCAGAGAGTTTATAATCAGTTTATCTACTACCGGGTCCATTATCGCGCCAACCAGAGAAATCTGGCGAAGCGCTCGTGCGAGAATACCGTCGAGAATATCCGACAGAAGCATACAGGAACCCAGTATCAATGCCGGAACCGGACCGAACCTATCTATTCTGTTAATAAACCAGATAAGAAAAGGCAATCCGATAAGTCTCGATAAAGTTAGGATATTCGGGACTGTCAGAATACGGTCGCTGTAGACTACGCTGTCGTTTCGGCGATGGTAGTCTTTTGCGAAATAGTCTATACCGTTTTCGTTCGGTGTCATTTTTTCGATACGACCTCGACCTCCTCGCCGTGCATTCTAGCAAGCTCCGCTTTCTGTTCGACATCTTTCACTTTTCTAAGATTAACCTTGGTGCGTCCTTTCTCCTCGAGCTTTTCGATAACAAAATGGCTATCCGCCCTGCGAGCTATCTGTGGCAGGTGCGTTATAACCAATAGTTGCCGACGTTTGGCTAGTTCCGCTAACGCTTCCCCGACCGCATGGCCGACATCGCCGCCGATACCGGTGTCAACCTCGTCGAAAACCATAATAGCCGGTGAATCGTCGTCGATTATAAGTGTTTTAAGTGCGAGCATAATGCGCGAAAGCTCCCCACCGCTGACTATAGACGCCAGCGGGCGAAGTTCCTCACCGGGGTTGGGCGAAATAAGGAATTCTACGCTTTCCGCTCCAGTCGGAAGAAGGGCATAATGGTCGCCCCCTATCTCGACCGGGCCTTTTGGGTCCGGTTCCATCTTGAAATCGACCCGGAACCTGACATTGTCCATCCCGAGCGGAACGAGAGCTTTAGAAATATCGGAAGCCAGAACCGGCGCGGCTTTACGGCGGAGTTGCGAAAGGCGCTTCGCGCGCTCGGTCAGGTCCCGAAGCAACGAATCCACCGTGTTCTGTAATTTTTCCCGTTCGGTTTTCAATTCCTCGATATTCTCCGCTCCTTTTTCCAATTCGTCCCGGTATATTATTAAACTCCGAACGTCCCGGTTGTATTTGCGGCAAAGCCGCTGGATTAAAGCCTGGCGTCCGCGAAACTGCTCGGCCTCCTCCGGGTCGACATCGACCGATTGGGCCACCTCGTCGGCGGTTCGGCTTGCCTCCGACACCGCGACCTGAGCGGTTTCAATCAACTCGATAATGTGCGCGGACTCTTCGACAACGTCGTGAATCCCCCGAATAGCCTTCTCGGCGACGGTTAGGAGGGATAAAGCGTTCGTATTACTTTCGGTCAGTGCGTCCCGTGCCGCACCTGCGCTAGCGAGTATTCGTTCGGAGGCCTCTATACGCCGCAGTCTTTCGTCGATGCTCTCCAATTCGTCGATATCGAGTCCCGCCTCGGTCAATTCGCGTAACTCGAACTCTCTGAGGCGCGCGTTCTCGACGGCTTGTTCTATTTTCCTGTCGAGTCTTTTTAATTGGGAAACAGCTTCCGTAAAAAGCTCATAGTCCTCTCGATAGGAATCTGCAAGCTCTTTATTGCCGGCGTAAGAATCCAGGAAACCTATATGCGAATCCGGGTCGAGAAGTTCCTGGTGCTCATGCTGACCCAGAAGGTCGGCGAACGCGGCGGTTCTCGACTCCAATTCGGATATATTGACCGGTGAATCGTTTATCCATGCGTAGCTTCTGCCCGACGCTGTGATTTTCCTCCGAATCTCGATTTTCTTCCCGTTTATATCGAACTTCCCCTCAATATTTGTTTCCGACGTTCCGGTTCGGACTTTTTTCGAATCCGCGCGACCGCCGAGCAGCAGTTCTATCGCTCCGACAACCAGCGTTTTTCCGGCACCCGTTTCTCCGGTAAGGACCGAAAATCCACCGTCGAGTTCGAGTTCGGCATGCTCGATAATCGCGAGATTATCTATCTTCAATAGCCTTAACATAATTTCCCCAAACTAATCATATTAAACTTTTATTACATTTATGTCAAGCTAATAAGCGCGAGTTTTATGTTGGTTGTTATCCCGAAAAAAACAAATTCCAACGGGGACCGCCTTTCGATTTATTGTTACTGACATCAATAATCATCGAAATCGGCGGGTTCCCGATATTTTTCCTGAAAATTAACTTAATTCATTGTATACTATCAGATTATCCTCGGTTTATGGAGATAGTAACAAAATACAAAATCCTCATAAACCTCTTGCCTAAACCCCGAAATCCACCTAAATTTAGGGAAATTAAACTTACCGGTAATTTCTATGCGTCGGAAAAACCTCGAAAAGCGACTTAACCTGTTTATGATGCTCATCGCCGCTCTGGCCGTGATTTCGCTCATAGGCAAAAGCGGTTTCGGTTTTTCCGGCGGAACGGTTCGTGTTTTTTATTATATAGATACATTCATTATTGCGGCGTTTATCGCGAACGCGGTCGCACGGCTTTTTATTGCTCCGAACTGGTGGAGATATATCAAAAAGCACCCTCTTCAATATATCCTTATTCTGTTGTTTGTCTCCCAGCTTCTAATCGCACAGCTTATACTGACCGATGTTGGCTACAAATACATTCTCAATCAGCTTTCGCTCGCCGGGATAACTAAAATATACATTGTCTTAATGCAACTCTACATTCTGGTCGAACTTCTCGCCGAGTTCGGCAGATTGAATACTCGTTTTGCGAATCTACCGTTGTCTCCCGCCGCGGTTTTCGTATCGAGTTTCCTGATTCTTATTACGGTTGGGACGTTTCTTCTGCTTTTGCCCGGCGCGACCGGCGATAAAGGGATAAAGTTCATCGACGCTTTATTCACTTCGACATCGGCGACCTGCGTTACCGGCCTTATCGTAGTCTCGACCGAGGACTGTTTCACGCGGTTCGGGCATATAGTTATATTGATACTAATCCAATTCGGCGGCCTCGGCCTTATGACCTTCGGAACCTTTTTCGCGCTGATTTTCCGAAGGGAATTCGGATTGAGAGAGAAAACCCTTCTCGGCGATGTTCTCAATGTGCAGGTTTTCGGCAAAATAAAGTCGCTGCTGGCGGCGATAATCGGAATAACTCTGGTAACCGAGGCTATAGGCGCGGTGCTTATGTATTTTTCCACGGGACCTTATGCCGATAGGATAAATTCGAGGGTTTTTTGGTCGATTTTTCATTCGATAAGCGCTTTTTGCAACGCGGGTTTTTCGATATGGAGAGAGAATATCGGCCGGTTTACCGGCGATTGGAAAATGACCTTCATTTTCGCGGGGCTTATTATACTCGGCGGACTCGGTTTCGTTGTGCTCGCCGATATCGGTCGATATATAATTAGCCCCTGGCGTTATAAAAGGCGTAAAATCCCGCATTTCAGCCTACAAACGAGAGTCGTCGTTACGACTACCATGTTCCTGATTTTCGTCGGGATGTTTCTACTTATTGCGGGAGATACAAACAACCAGTTACGTCGCTTCGGTTGGCCGGTAACGCTCCTGACCGCATTTTTCCAATCGGTTACCGCGAGGACCGCCGGTTTCAATACAGTGAATATCGGTGCCCTTGCGGTCGGGCAGCTTCTCGTTTTGATAATTCTTATGTTTATCGGGGCGTCCCCCGGTTCGACCGGCGGCGGCATAAAAACGACTACTATCGCCTCCGTCCTGGGCTCTATACCGGACAAACTCAGAGGGAGAAACCGGGTCAGTATGTTCGGGAGGACCTTGCCAGCAGGTATAGCCAGAGTCGCTGCGATGATAATTGTGCTTGCGCTCGGGATAATCTCGCTGGCTACATATTTACTTTGCACATTCGAGCTGGCGAAACACCCGGACTGGCGTTTTATCGATATTCTATTCGAGGTTACAAGCGCGTTCGGAACTGTAGGCCTTTCGACCGGGCACACATTCGACCTTTCGGCCGCAAGCAAACTCGTATTGATATTTACTATGTTTCTCGGGCGGGTCGGGCCGCTTACATTCCTGTTCGCAGTCTCGCGACACGTCAAACCGAAACGAATAGAGAACGTAGAAGAAAGCATTATGGTGGGGTAACCGAAATGTAATAATATGACATTAGTGCAATATAAAAAGGCATTTAAGAAACTCAAGAAGAAAGGCCGGGTAGAAAGCCACAGGAAAGGGCCGACTGGCATAGGACACATGTTCGAATTACTCATTGGATTAAACGCATAATTATAGAGATTTGCAACGAGTGTGGTCAAAGCGTAGAATGGGGTTCCGGGCTTTTTGTTAATGGGGTAGCGGATTTCAACGACGACGAAATAAGGAAAGAGATGAGGAAGCCTTTCCCAGAGGGAGATTTTATTTGTCCTGAATGTGAAGAGGTAATAAGAGAAAACTTCAAACCGGAGCAGAATAAGAGATGCTGGAAATAAGAGAATCACAGATTGAAGACATTTTTGCTACCCAATTAGACGAAGTTAAGGGGCTTCTCTCTTTAAAAGATAACGTTTCCCTGATTGAAAGGCAAAAGATATTACCTTCTGGCAACAGATTAGATTTGCTTTTCCTTTCGGCTTCTAATCTAATATTAGTCGAATTAAAAGCGGTAAAAAGCGAGATTAAATTCTGTGAGCAGATAATCGGATATAGGGATGAATTGGTCGAGTTACAAGAAAAGGGAAAGCTACCACGTTTACCGTTAATATCATATTTAGCTTGTCCGATTATTTTAGGCCCCCACAAGGATTTTTGCGTTAAAAACGATATAATCCCCATTCAGTATTCCCCATACGAATTATTGAAAAATTATTACTTCAAAGTTAAAGCAATATCCAAGTTAATAACGTTAAAACCTTCTAACCACGGGCTGTGGGATCTCCATTTATTGAACCGAATCTTATATTCTATCGGAAGTGGAACGACTATCGAGAAATTAACGAAACCAACTGAGTTATCAAGAAGCACTGTCAGGAGCTATCTCAGGTTATCAAGTGAATTAGGTCTTACGAAAACTAGACCGAAAGTTACTCTAACAGAATTGGGAAAGGAATACGTAGATAATATAGAACGGGACAAGCCGATAAATTATATAAGCGATATCCAAACGGATATAATAAAGGAATATATTACAACTAATCCATTCGGTAGCCCTGCGATATTCGGGATATATTCTGCAGTCGAGACGGTTTTCGCGTTATCAAAAAATTTCTACCCAGTGCCTCTTAAAGAAGCTATTATTTGCTTCAGGTATTTAACGGGGAAACAGAGCGAGTGGTCAGGAAAGGCCGCAAAGGACGCTTTTATTATGTATTCTAACTATTGTATCGACTTAGGTCTTTTAGCGAAAATCGACAGGGATTATTATATAACGCCAAGCGGAATTAGGTTTATCCTATTACTCGAACTAAACAAATCAATTCTATTCGTCAATTCACTATGAACCGTTCTATCGGTATCCCGCCAGAAGAATGCGTCGAACCTTCAAGCGTCGATATCGTTATTACATCCCCGCTTTACGGCGATTCGCGCACGACGGTCGCCTACGGCCAATATTCGAGATTATCAGCCGCTTGGCTCGGCCTCGGAGAACCGGCCAAGGTCGATAATAGGCTAATGGGCGGTCGCAAACAAAAATCGATTCCCAAGTATCCTTGCGAGGCTCTAAACACCGCGATTGCCAAAATTGCGGCGAAAGATGAAAAACGTTCTTATGATGTCGTCGCTTTCTACTCGGATTATCTCTCATCGATAAGAAATGTGGCCGAGACTGTAAAGCGTGGCGGCTATGCCTGCTATGTCGTTGCCAATCGGCGGGTGAAAGGCGTCACGCTACCGACAGACAAGGCTACAGAGACATTTTTCGCCGAACAAGGCTTCGACCATATCGATACATATCGGCGTGAAATCCCAAATAAAAGGATGCCCCTGCGGAACAGCCCCACGAACGAGCCGGGGAAAGTTGATAAAACGATGCGCAATGAGTTTATCGTGGTAATGAGGAAGGAATTCTAATGTTATCTTTTATTATCATAATCAATATTGAACCTGTAACCTATTTTATGCGGTAATCATGAAAAAAACACTAATAGTCGGAGCGGGTAGATTCGGATATACCACCGCCAACCGACTTTCCGAACTTGGCGCCGAAGTGGTCGTTATCGACAAGAACGAAAAACGCTTATCGGCTTTAAAAAGTCTTGTCTCTAATACGCTTATTCTCGATGCTATCGACCGCGACGCGTTCGCTTCCGAGATAGAAACTGGAAACTTCGATGCCGGCGTGGTGGCTATCGGCGACGATTTCTCCACCGCGTTGCTTGCAGCCCTATATATGAAACAGGGCGGTATTCCCTATATCGTCGCGCGGGCGTCCAATCCGAAACAGGCCAAAATATTTCGCAAAATTGGAGTGGAACTCGTAGTTATGCCCGAGGACGATATGGGCCACAGGCTGGCGGAAAAACTTATATTAAAAGAATCCGAACAAATCGACCTTTCGCCCGACACTTCCATTGTTCGAGTGGTCGCCCCGCCGGGATTTATCGGGAAAAAACTGGGTGAAATTAATTTCGCCGAGAAGGGTTTCAATTTCCTTTTTGTGGCGCGAAAATATACCGACCAGGGGTTTGTGAAGATGGCCTTTCCAGACGAGACAGATTTCGAGGTCGCGGAGAACGATTACCTCCTTTTTAGCGGAGATACGCGCAGGATAGCCGCTTTTTTGGAGTCTGCCAGTTGATACGATTCCTGGCCGAAAGATGCAATCTCTGCGGTGGGTGTATTCCGATTTGCCCCGTCGACGCTATTTCTCTCCGAAATGGCCGACTCGATTTTTCCGAAAACTGCACAGATTGCGGGCTTTGTGTGCCGATTTGTCCCCACGGCGCATTGCTCGATGAAAACGAAACTTCACGGGAATGGCCTGAAATCCGGCCGTTGCACGATTTCTACGATATCGTCGTCATAGGCGGAGGTCCGGCCGGCTCGACCGCGGCGAGAAAGGCCTCGGAAACCGGAGCGAGCGTCCTGCTTATCGAAAAAAAGCGTGTCGTCGGTATTCCTCAGTTATGTGGCGAAGGTATTAGCCGCTCCGGTCTTACTCGGGTCCTACCCGATATCCGCGAAAACTGGGTCGCGGCACCTATCGAGGGCGCCATTCTCGTCTCGCCGCGCGGCAATCGAACGACTGTCAAACACCCGAACGCCGGGTATGTCCTCGAACGACGAGTATTCGACCGCGACCTGTTCGGGATGGCCGCCGATTCCGGCGCACGGACTCTGATAAATGCGGAGACCACTGGACTTATCTGGGAGGACGACCACATCGTCGGAGTCGAATTCGATTACAGAGCGAGGAGACGGCAGGTTTTCGGCAGGATACTAATCGCCGCCGACGGCATAGAATCCGCGGTTGCAAGATGGCTTTTCCATGATAATCGCCTGACCGAAAGCGACATTCATACCGCTGCACAGGTCGTTATGTCTGGCGTCGAGGTCGAGGTAGGTTTCCCGGAGTTTCATATTGGAAGAAAAATAGCGCCGGGCGGATATGCATGGATTTTCCCTAAAGGAACCCGGCGAGCCAATGTCGGTCTCGGTATCAATCCGTCTTTACCCGAGGCTAGAAAAGCGACCGCCTGGCAAATGCTGTCGAATTTCATAGAAAAAAGGTTCGGTGGCGAGGGCGAGATAATCGAGATTGCCGGCGGTAACGTCCCGACTGCACGGCGGTTGCCGCGTATCGCCTACCGGAATATTATGTTCGTTGGAGACGCCGGACGGTTAACCGACCCCGTTTCTGGCGGTGGAATCGCGACGGCTTTGCTTTCCGGGGCGATAGCAGGTAGTCTTGCTGCGGAATCCCTTAAATGGAAAACCCCGGAGCAACTCGAAAGCGCACTCGGGGCCTATTCGAATATCTGGGATAAGGCTAGAGGAAAACAGCTTGCCTTTTATTCGAGAGCCAAAGAGGTCTATTCGCGTCTGCCCGACCCCGAATTAGAAAGCATCTGCCGGTTTATAGATGAGCGCTTCGGGCACGGTAGCTACGATGGTATCGATATTCCGGGAACGCTTAAAGCTATCCTTCGCCGCAGAGGCCTTCTCTGGCAACTATTCAAAGCCCTTTTTCCGGGAACCGGCAGGTCTATTTAGCTTCTTTTTGTTTTTTTATATGCGCAGCAATACGGGACTTATACCGCGCCGCAGTTCGCTTATGAATAACCCGCTTCTTGGCTGCTTTATCGACAACACTATAAAAGTGAGACAAAGTTCCGTCGGTTGCTTCCGGGGTCTTTTCCGCACGGATAGAGCGCATTACATCACGCAAATACCCCTTAACAATGCGGTTCTTTTCCCGCTTGCGCTTGTCTTGCCTCGCCCTCTTTTCTGCAGATTTGTTTATCTGTGTATTCGGCACAAATTACTCCTTCCAAACCTTCCGGGTCTATTATTCTATTCTATGATTTACAGTGGATTATTTTTTCAATGTTTCGCAATCTAAACCCGAATCAGTCTTCTTCCTCTTTTTTGCTCTTTTTCGCGCTTATCGCGCGTTCGGCCATCTCGGTAATCTTCTCGACCGTCATAGGTATCGCTTTAGCGAAACTACCGACTCTGTCTGGTTTGATGGGTAGCAGATTGACTTCCTCTCCGTGAACGACCAGAAAAGCGATTGGCTCGACAGAGAATCCGCCGCCGCCACCACCGCCTTTATCGGCGCGTTTTTCTCCGGAACCCTCGTTGCCGCCGGCGCCGAAACCGACACCGATTTTGCACACTGGGACTATCGTATTGCCCCCGAATTCTATCGGGTCGCCGATAATCGTTTTTGCTTTGGCTACAACCTCGACCTTGTCGAGAATAACCTTCAAAATGTCTTCCGCGAACATATTATCTCCTTTCTCGATAATCACTGGTTACGTTTCTACACCTACAGGTCTGGTTTCTAACGCCGGCACGACACCCGCTTTCTTTTCGGTTTTCGTTATAGCTTTATAGTTTCTATAAAATCTGTAAAGGTCGCGTTTCGGAAGCCGGCATAACGCTCTGACAACAGGAAGTAAGACCGCGCGAAATATATTATCCGCAAAGCTAATCTCCGCAGAATAACGCCATTCCGCGTTTGGATTAAAATCGTAACCGACAGACCAACCGAACGACTCCGGCAACCAGCTTTCCAGCGCGCACAACCAGCCATAAAGTGTGCCGGCTCGCGCTGGTTGGCCGTTTCCGATAGTCAAATACAGAGATATCTTCGTAATTTTAACGCTGGCAAAAGCCTCGACCAGCATTCTCAAAACGATAATAGCCGATTTCAATAAAACCAACCGACGCTCGAACCAGAAAAATGCCGTGGGAGCTGTTTTCGTCGCTTTTTTCTTTTTCCGTTTCTTTTCAGCTTTTTCAGCCCTACGCGCCTTAAGCTGCGCTTTCTTTTCTTTTTTAGGTTCTTTGTGTTTGAATTTCCACCATAGAAAACCGGAGTGTTTTCCCTCCGGTGTTTTTTCCGCCCAATAACCTAGATAGTTAAACCTTAAAAACCATGCAGAATCGTCTAAGCTAACCGTAAATCGCGCCGGCGCAAGAAACACTGTAAGCAAAACCGCAAAGAACAAAACCGGAACGGTAATTAATATGTATATTATAGCGGACATTAACCCCTATTTCCAATCACCCGCTAAAAGTATATATCAAAATAGCTTCTGTCAAGCTTTAATTGATAAAGATAGGCTATCCGCAAAAATCGGGCTGTCAAGAACATTTCGGCGGATAACCGTTTGCCCGAGAAGATTTAGCCAACCTCGGCACACCGTTTGTAGATTTATAAGTCGGAAATCGCGAAAAGTTAGTAATGAAAATGAATGGTAAATTAACAAAGGAATAGGCCTGGAATTAGAGTTCCGTCCTTAATCCCTTGCGGTAGAGATAATCACATATATATCGTCGTCGTCGTAAATGTTCCGGCCGACTCCGTTTGGTCCGAAAGACCCCACAACGGCGTATGTCTTACCGTCGATTTGGTAATCGGCATCGAAAAAGTAATCGTTACCCCAGGGGTCTTTAATGAATTCGTTGTAATAAGGACCGTTCCAATTGGGGTAAGGGCAGCGAGGGTCGTTTGTAAGTAGGCCGCTGCGCGGGAATTCGAGCACCCAGACCTCGTTGGCTTCTCCGTCGAGAGTCTCCCCGTCGTAACACGACCTACCGGCGGGGCAATGCCCCGGCCACTGGCCGGTATCGGCACCGAGCGCCTCGATACATTTGGCGATGGCATTACATTGAAGGCGCGCTTCCGCGCCCAAAGCCCTATCGCGAACGCCACTGTAAGAACCTATAGCAAGAGCAGTGAGAACCCCGATAATAACAACGACTATCATCAGCTCGATAAGCGTAAAACCCCTATTATGATTGCTATGCAATATCATAACACACCTCTACTTTCCAACTCCTTATAGCTGGACTAGCCGCTTACTAGTATAATACTTATTTACTAATCTTTTGTCAAGTCCGATGGTAAAAAAGTGTCGGCTACAAGGAACATAGAACTTACCTTGTTTTAGAATGATTCCTGCAAAATAGGATAATCCCGTCATTGTCCAACGGCCTCGGGAAAAGCCCCGATTTAATTAGGACATGGCAATCTCATCTTATTGTATAGTAATCACTTATCGAGATTGCTTCGTCGCTTCGCTTCTCGCAATGACGTATTATTCTTTTATTTTGCAGAAAACATTGAATATTGCAGAATGGAGGGTTCTGTCTTTTCGGGCAAAAGCGAGAAATCTTATTCGTTGTTATCTAAAAAGGTTTTTATCGTTAGTGGTCCCACAATCGGATGCAAGCACTCGAAATAAAATAAAAAAAGGACGGACTCAATGCCCGCCCCAAAAACGGATTTACCTATTTTGGTTAAAAATCGAGCGTTAACGAGGCGGAATAACTGCGAATTGGGGCGAGGTTGCGTTCGATTTCGGTGTAGTTCCAATTCAGTAAATTGGAAACCTTAAACTGCAGCGTAGCAAATCTGTAAGTGAACTTGTTCGCGACGTCGATAACGCGCTGGTCCGAGACCTCGTCGTCGAGGTATAGCCCCGGTTCGAATTCGCTTTTGTAGCGGGCATCGACAATCAAAGCGCCGTGCTTCCAATAATCGACCTTCGCGGCGATTACGAAATTGTGTTTCGGTCTATACGGCAGGTGAACGGTTTCACCGGTTGAATCGGATTCGGTAACATTAATCGCTTCCGTGAACAAGTAGCTGGCATTAAAGTCGGCGTTTGAGAGAATATCGACTATTTTTTTGGCAAGGAGCCAGCGGATGGCATCTCCCATATTCCATTTAAAAGAGGCCTCGACGCCGAATATGTTCGCATCCTGAATATTCCGGAATTGAACCTGATTGCCGACACCTGTGGGAACCGGCTCTATCATATCGGAATACCAGTTGTTGAAAACGGCGACATCGAGCATCTGCCTTCCGAAAATCCAGTTCACGCCGCCTTCGGCACTGAACGCTTGTTCGGCCTTGAGATACGGATTCGGCTGGACGTTTATAATACCCGCGGCTCTTATCTCGCTGAAAAGCTCGGCCATAGTTGGCATTCTGAAACCCGTTCCGAAATTACCACGCGCAGCGATGTTGTCGGCGATATGATACACAATCCCGATTTTCGGATTAAGCTGACCGTATGTTTCCCCTTCGTATGTATCGACGGAGTTTACATGGAATATATCCCCTCTAACTCCAATTGTCGCGACAATCGGGTCGAAAGTGCTAATCTCGTCCTGGGCGTAGACAGCGGCGCCAAAACCTGTTCTTTTACCGAATATATTAGCATCGATAATCGCCATCGAGAGGTCGGTTCCTGATGTAAAACGGTGGTTTTCGAACGGAATCAGTGTGTATTGGGCATCCACGCCTGCCCTCGTCGATTTGCTATAGTGATTATCGTAACCGTCGGCGCCGTCAGAAAGAGCGTCATACCAGCAATTGTAATTGATATGCCCTTTCACGCTCCAGTGTTTTTTACCACCATCGGAACTACCGTCATAAACGGTATTAAGCTGGAATTTGCTCGACCATACCCTGTCACTAAGTTTGGTCGAATCGACCTCGAGCGCGGCTGATTGGCCTTTCCAGGCAAGACCGCTTCCGCGGTCCTCATAAGCGATATTGGTGAGGATACTTAGTTTGTTCGCGCCGTTCAGGTTACAGGTCGCTTTCCCGAAGAACTGTCCACGGTAATAATCGTCGGCCTGACGATAGCTATCGTTACGTTTCTCTTCGAGATTAAAAAGCAACCCCCAATTGCCGAGTTTGCGGGCGTGTTCGAGAGACAACCGATGGTAATGACGTATATCGTCGCCCCACCATCGCCAGGCGTCGTAAGCGGGTTTGTCCCAATAACCAATCTCGGTTATTACCCTGTAGCTTTCTTTCTTTTCAGGTCTGCGGGTTATAAAGTTGATTACACCGCCCATCGCGTTTGAGCCGTAAAGCGCGCTACCGGCCGATTTTACAACCTCCATCTGCTGCACCTGACCGATTGGTAACGCGTCCCATTTTATCTCGCCTGTATCGCCTGCGAGTATGGGAACACCGTCGATCATAACAAGCACCCGGCTGCCGACGCCTTTTGCGAACCCGGTGGAATTGCGTATCGACACCTGGTCGTCACTCATCGAAACACCGGGAACGAAACGCATAGCCTCGTCAGCAGAGAGAAAATTACGCTCGGCGATTTGCTCGGCCTCGACAACGCTCGTGGTCATAGGGCTATCCTGCAGCTTCTGGCGGGTGCGGCTCGCGGTAACAATCACCGGCTGGGAAATATAAGCCACAGGTAGAAGCTTGAAACTTATTTTCTGGTCGGCGACGATGGTAACGTCCTGACTCGTGGTTTCATAGCCCATCATAGACACCCGGAATTCGTATGTTCCACTAGCGAGACCGTCTATTATATACTCCCCGGATAGGTTCGTCGAAGCGCCTTTATTCGTCCCGACTACGAATACATTAGCGCCGGGCAACGGGTCGTTGTTTTCGTCCGTTATCACGCCGGTTACCATGTGGGATTCCTCCGCGGATATGCATGGCGCGATTCCAATTAATATAAGTGCAATTATGAAATATATGTTTTTCATATTCGGTCCTTATTATCCTATCAGATGGAATCTTTCATCGGGAGAGTTACCGACCCCCTGATACGGCACCGTGAAATCTATTTCTATCTCTATAAACGGCAGCTCGTCTTCTCCGACGATTACTTTACCCAGCGTATCGGGGTCCAAAGGGTCTCTGTATTCCGCCGCGAGGTTCCTCCAACCGATATCGGGATTTTCGAGGTCCAAAGAGGCGCTGTCGAGAATCGCTACAAAAACCCATCCGTAGTTTCCCGCCGGAAGTTCGATATAAAAATACGCCGAGTCCCAACCCTCCGTAACCATCTTATTCGGGAACGGATAGTAACCCGACAAAAGTTGCATATCCAGAACGAGTTCTTCGGGTTTTTCCTCGACTATACACAAGAAGCAATTAACAGCCTCTTCCGGCCAATCCCCTTTTACTATTACATTTCCCTCGACCGCGGTAAAACGTGGTTTAAGGCCGTGTTCACAATTGCTTCCTAAAGAAAAAACCGCGATTGAAGCGATTATCAGACAAAAACAGGTCCGTTTCAGCATATTCCCCCTGAAGCAATATATGGATTATCGATTACAATTATAGGAAATCTGATATGGAAAGTCAAGCGTATTTATTGTGCCAGCGGTTTTATTCTATAATAATCTAAAATAGAATAATACATTATAATATATACCCAAAGCCCGTTTTAGGTGAGGATAAAAAACCGCTATTTTATTCGGGGACGTCGGATTCGTCGACGAGAGAATACGAGACTTTTTGGTCCTGGAAATATGTAAAGACGTTTTCTTCCTGTGTTTCTTGTTCTACACTTGTAATCTTGAACTCTACAATCCAGTTAAACGTAGAATAAACCGGGTGGCCGGCCTCAAACGCGAAATACACGATACCATTACCCTCGCCCCTGCCTTCGTTATAATAATCATACATTTTACCTTCGGCCTCGAAAACACCTTCTCCGGTATTGTCGATAACGATTTTAATTTTGCATTTGACGCACGGGTACCCGTCGCGCTCGACAAAATCCACTACTGTATAGGTTTTCGTGGTTTGCTGGTGCATATCGCCGTCTTTCGTCGAAACGTCCATAGAGTTCACCCGCTCCCAGACGGAGCCTACCTTAATAGGTTCGGTTGGAAAATGGTCGAAGAAAATCGAGGCGTAATTACTCGCCATCATTTCCCCCCGGTCGATACCGGATTCGTCTGGTTCCAGGTCTTCGAGTCCGGACCAGTCCACAAGTTTGCCGTCGGGACCGACGACAATAGTAAGCGCCTGGCCGATAAGTTCGCTTTCTTCATCGACCAACTCGTAACCGCTGTCTTTGAATATACCTGTTTCGTCATAGAGAAAACGATAGGTTACGGAGGTCGTGTCGTTTGCTACGGAATTGACGGTAAACGCTTCGTATGCGGTCGATTTGGATAGGGTGCTTTCGTGGTAGCCGCTTTTTGTGAACTCGGTATGGTCGTCTGTGTCCGAGCGCAGGTAGATAGTTTTCCCGACGGCTGGCGCGTATGAAACCTCGACACCGTTCGTAATATAATCACCGACCAGTTTTTTATCGCCTCCGCAACCGAAAAAGAGAATTGGGGCCAGCCAAGCTACGATGAATAGTCTAACCAAATTTTTCATAGTTCCTCCAGTGTCTGTTGAAATTATGCCTTCTACAGAATAGCCAGTAAATATCATTTCGCGGAGCGGAGCAACGAAAAATCTTTTGAATGACAACAGCATAAGATTTCTCTTTTCGGTCGAAATGACAAAATTCTCTATTTTGCAAGATTCGCTGTTGAAATTAGTTAAAATGTAACGCCGATAAAAAGCGTATGTTCCAATGAATTCGCTATCGCATAGTATTCATAACCGAGATAGAATTTATTTATCTGGATTTTTGCTCTGGGCTTGATATAGCCCTCGAATTCGGTTTCCGAGTAACTCGATTGGTCTGTCGCCGGTCCGGTAGTCGATTTTTTAATATCGTCGTAACCGGATATATTAGCTACGAAACCTCCGCCAAGGGCGAGAGAAAAAACGAATTTGTCGATATTTAATAATCTATAACTTAAAATAGTCCCTGCCAGAAAGGATATATCGGTGCCTCTTTGAATCCAGACATCATATTTTGCGGTATCCGACGGTTCGGGGCTTGTCATAATATCCAGGCTGTCCTCCCAGCTCGATAACACGTCGATACCTACATCGAAACCCCAGCGCGCGTTTTCGCCGAACAGCTTAAAATCGATGTTTCCTCCGAAACCTATAGGCAAGGCGTTGTGCCCGGCCTTGCTTCCTATTTTGCCCTCGAACCCGATAATTACGAGGTTTTCCTGCCCCGTTTTCGCCGATATTGGAATAATGCCCGTGAGTAACACAAAAATAACAATAAGTGTTATCATATACCATTTCATTTACCGCTCCCCATTTCTTTATTCACCTCGTCCGAATTCGAAATACCGCGCGTATCGGCGGTTATAATTCGTTCGACCAAACCCTGTAACACCCTCCCGGGACCGATTTCGACGAAGGTATCGAAACCGTCCTCGCTCATCGCGCGTATTTGGTTAGTCCACAAAACCGGTCTTGTTATTTGCTCTATGAGCAACTCGCGAATCTCATCGGGGTTTTCAGCGCGGGCGCCGCTCGCATTAGCATAAAACGGGACTTTCGGTTCTGAGAATTCTATTTTGCGAAGCCTTTTTGCCATCGCTTCTTTCGTTTCGCGCATAAGTGGAGAATGGAAAGCCGCGGAAACCGGCAATCTGATAACTTTACGGGCGTTCGCGCTCACTTTTAAAGCCTCGGAGGCTTCATCCAGTAAATCCTCATCGCCGGAAACGACCATCTGACCGGGCGCATTGCAATTCGCCACAACGAGGACCCCTTTATCTTTGAAAGATTCTACGACCTCGAAAACCTTACCGTCATCGGCACCGAGCGGCGCGAGCATACCCCCCGAACGTGCACGCGACATAAGTTTCCCGCGTTCGACAACGCAGGTCAAAGCTTCGTCGAAACCCAAAACTCCCGCAGCGTAAAGAGCGGTGTATTCGCCGAGAGAATGACCTGCGACGCCGTCGAATTGTGCGCTGTCGCCGAGAGAGTGCAGTATCGCCACGCTATTAATAAACAAACTCGGCTGTGTGATTTCTGTTTGCGTTAGGGTGTGCTTATCCCCCTCGAACGATATCTCCGCCCAATCGACACCGGTAATTTTCTTTGCCTTCTCGTATATATCGCGCGCTTCGCGAAACGCATCGTAAAGGTCTTTTCCCATTCCGGGTTTCTGGCTACCCTGTCCGGGAAATATATATGCAATCATAATAAGGTTATAAAAGGTTTGTCGAGTTATCTATATTCGTATAATTAGAAACGAATGACGTTGCTTCCCCATGTGAATCCTGCGCCGAAAGCGACGAGCAAGACATCGTCGCCGTGCTTGATTTTTCCAGATTTGAGCGCCTCGTCGAGCGCTATTGGCACGCTGGACGCGCTGGTGTTACCGTATTTATCGATAGTAATAATTACTCTGTCCATCGGCATTTTCAGGCGTTTCGCTGTAAATTCGATAATCCGTATATTTGCTTGGTGCGGTATCAGCCAGTCCAGGTCTTCGACATCGATATTCGCGTTCTTGAGGCCCTCGACGCTGGCCTCTTCCATCGCCCTGACGGCGGTCTTAAAAGTTTCGTTGCCCAGCATATGCAATGTGTGGAGTTTTTCATCGAGCGTTTTCTGGCTGGGCGGCATAAGGCTTCCACCTGCGGGTAATTTAAGGTAATCGGCGACACTGCCATCGCCGGACCAGTATTTACCGACAATGCCGACATCGTCGTTTTCCGACGGCCCTACGACCGCCGCACCGGCGCCGTCTCCGAAAAGCACGCAGGTGCTGCGGTCTTCCCAGTTGACAATTTTAGTAAGCTCTTCGACTGCAACAACCAGTATATGTTTTGCAGAACCCGTTTTTATCAGCGAATCCGCGAGTATCAGACCGTAGATAAAACCGGTGCACCCGGCGGAAAAATCGAAACCGGGAACCTGACGGCAGCCGAGTTTATTCTGCAACAAACAAGCGGTGCTGGGGAAAGCCATATCCGGTGTTACGGTGGCTACGAGGATAGCATCGATATCCTCGGGGGAAAGTCCGGCTCCGTCGATAGCCTGTCTGGCGGCCGGTAGAGCCAATTCGGATGAGGGTATATCCTCATCGACAACGCGGCGCTCCCGGATTCCCGAGCGACTAACTATCCACTCGTCCGACGTATCGACCATCTTTTCAAGGTCGGCGTTAGTCAGGATTTTCTCGGGGAGGTTCGACCCTGTCCCTAATATTCTCGTTCTCAACATTCTCCTTTTTAAGTCGCATATACGACGCGATTTTCTTATCGATTTGCGCGTTAACCATAACGTAAGAAAGGCTTATCGCGTTCGATATCGCCAGTGGCGTGGATTTGCCGTGACCTACAATAACGTTTCCTCGGACTCCAAGAAGCGGTGCACCACCGTATTCGGCGTAATCGAATTCGCGCATCAGTTTTTTAAATCCGCCACTCATAAGCACGCTTCCTGCCATCGAAAATAGGTTCTTCCTGCGTCCTTTTTTGGCGATTCTTTTGAAAAAACCGATACTGCCCTCCGCGAATTTCAGGATAGTGTTACCGACGAAGCCATCAGTAACAATGACATCCGCGGTGCCGTGGAGTATCTCGCCCCCCTCGATATTACCGACAAAATTCAACGTCGATTTCCGGAGTAGTTTATGCGCTTCTTTAACTGTGGAATTCCCTTTAGTCGGTTCCGCTCCTATCGAAAGAAGCGCTACAGTCGGTCGTTTGCGTTCGAGAACTTCCTCGGCATAGAGACTTCCCATCTCGGCGAAAGACAATATATGTTCCGGTCGGGAATCGACGTTTGCACCGATATCGAGGACAATCGACGGTCTTTTTTCGAGAGTCGGAAAGAGGGTCATCAGCGCCGGTCGTTCGACACCGCCTATCTTGCCGAGCTTAACCAGCGACGATGCGACTACCGCGCCGGTATTGCCCATACTCACCAGGCCGTGCGCTTTACCGCTTACGAGTAACTCGACGGCTTTTATTATACTGCAATTAGGCCGTCGCAGGGCAAGAGTAGCCGGTTCGTTCATTCCTAGCGCATCCTCGGCGTGGATTATCTCTATTTCTTCCGGAAGGAACGATTTGCCGAGAGCTTCCTTAAGCTCGTCCTGACGACCGACCAGTTTAACGATAAGCCCCGGTTGTTCGGCGACCGCAATAAGGGCACCTTCGAGGTTCGCGGTGGGGCCGCGGTCTCCGCCCATCGCATCGAGAGCGATAACGACCGGTTCGCCACGTGTTGTGGATTCCTTCTCCCAGCGCCGGGCAAGCCTTTTCGTATAATATATCCAGCGACCCATGTGCTAGACCTTAAAAGCTACTTACCGCCGGTAGTTATTATAGCCGCCCGACCTTTGTAAAATCCGCAATTGGGACAAACGCGGTGGGAGACCATAGGCGCTTTGCATTGCGGGCATTCCACTATATTCGGGGTTTTTGCCTTATAATGTGTGCGCCGTTTGGCTTTGCGCGTTTTGCTGGTTCTGTGCTTTGGTAGTGCCATTTTGCCTTTCGGTAATCTGTCTATTTTTTCGTCTTTTCAAGATGTATATTTTTCAGGCTTTCCCATCTTTCATCCACCTGTTTTTCGCCTTTCACTTTATAGGCTATCCCCGGGCAATCCTGACTGCAAAGCGGTATTCTCGGCAATCCGAGGATTATTTCCTCGCGGATTCTCTCGGATATGTCGAGCAGTCCCGAACTCTGGTCCAGAAACGCGAAATCCTCGTCGATAAAATCGGCTATCTGCGACCCGCCGCGTTGCAGTTTTATAAACAATATTATCGTCGATTCGAAATCGTAATCGAACATCTTCAAACAACGAGAACATCTAAGGCGGATTATAGTCTCCACCCTCGCCTTGAGTGTCAGCTCGAGGCCGGAGTTTTGCGAGACTACCGATATACGGACAGGCGCGGGAAACTCACTCCCCGGATAGGATAGTCCGAGTTCCTCCGGCGAGACTGTAAGCACGAATTCGTCCCGCCCCTCTTTGATTTCAGATATTGGTAATCTTATGCCGAACATAGGAACGAATTATATGAAAAGCCTTTCAATAAGTCAAGGGAATTTTACTGGAGGGATATCGGAATTTAATTCGGAAAACTGCAGTAATCGTCGGTATTATCAAAGCTTTAATCTGTGCTTGTTGGTTATGCTGCCGATAACGTATAGTAACACGGTTATAGCCGCGAGTGCTACGACAGGCCCGCCGAATCTCCAGAAACCCGCACCCGCCGACATATACAAATGCCCGAGTTCTCTCAATATTTGGATGAGGATAGAGGCGGTAGAACTAATTAGAAGGTATTTAAAAATTTGTCTGCCAACCGGCTGAAAAGCAAGCACCCCTGTAAGGATTATTAGATTATCGACTATAAAAGCGCGAACTTTCGGGTGAACTTTGCCCGAAAGCGCGACTTCGATAACTCCGACCCATACAGCCGCAATTACGAATTGTAGCCAGTAAATATGGATTTTTCTTTTACGGTTGGACATTATAAATCGTTCTAATCATAATTCGAGCTATTAATCGCCCTTTTCCGGTCCGTGAATTTCCTTTTTGTCTAATTCCCTCAGTTTCTCGAATAGTCTTTTCTCTTCCTTAGAAATGTGAGTCGGGGTTACGACCCGAACCGTAATAATAAATTCTCCTCTACGGTTGCTATCGAGTTGGGGCATACCGAGTTTTTTAAGGTCGAATCGTGTGCCGGTTTGCGTCCCCGGCGGTATTTTAAGTTTTTCCGGTTCGCCGTCGATAGTGGGGATTTTCACCGTATC
>QNEE01000003.1 GCA_003645085.1 bacterium
CCAAAATAACTATGTCGGCACAGAGGACGGAATAGGTATCTACGCCGTGAGCGTTCCTATAGATTATTACGGAATCGGCGTCATCGGCGAAGGTGGTTATATCGGCGTCGAAGGTGATGTCTATCCGACCGGCAGCGATTATTATTATGGTGTCTACGGTTATATCGACGGCGGCGACGGATATAACTACGCTTTATACGGTGAAAGCTACGGTGATGGCGAAAACTACGGCGCTTACCTAAACGCTTTCGATAACGGTTCTGGATTTAGCATAAACTATGGTGTTTATGCCGATGCCTGGGGCGGCGACGAAAACTATGGTATATACGCTACCGCGGGTGGCGGAAGCATTAATTTCGCTGGATATTTCGATGGCGACGTCTATATCGCCGGATGGTCCGAATTCGATGACGATGTAGATTTCAACTTCGATATCTACATTTCCGGTGGTATCAACGATGGTGTCGGGTTCGGTAGCGCGGGCGAGGTTCTCACAGCCGATGGCGCCGGGAACTTCTCGTGGCAGGTTCCCGCAACGGCTCGGTTCGACACATTGAACGCTACAGCTCACGACACGGTGGTTGTATCCGAAGCGCTCAAAGTTATGGGCGAACTTATCGCCGACTCTATACAGGCCGTTATCGACACCGTTTATATCGATGACGACATCCTGATAGACGGCAGCGGGGTTTTCCAGACCGCAAACACACCTACTATCCTGTATACGGAGAGTTTCGAATCTGGAGACCCGCCGACAGGTTGGGCAGAAACCGACGTTGTCGGAACGGCAGACCTTTCATATCTTGGCGCCAGTCAGAATCCTGCTGGATACTCGCCGACCGACGGCGCCACATTAGTTAATTTCAACTCGCATACCTGTGCAAACGGCGACCAGATACAACTCGAACAAACATCGAGCTTCTCCACGGTTGGCTATAACTTGGTGATTGTCTATTTCGATATGCTACACGATACAGACTACTCCGGAAATAACGACAAAGTTGTTGTCCGTTATTCGACGGACGGCACCGTCTGGAATAACGCCGCGACCTGCTTCCGCCACGATGGCACTACTGGTTGGTCTACCGAATCCGTTACGCTGCCGGCTGGAGCGAATAATCAACCTACGTTGTTCATCGCGTTCTTGTTTATCTCATACAATGGCAATGATATGCATATCGACAATATGGTTGTCCAGGGTTATACATCCGCGTCACCTATGGGCGAGGTCACTATCGCTAACGGCGATATCGATGCTAACGGTATAATCACCGCGAGCGGCGGAAACTCCGATGAATGGAACACAGCTTATAGCTGGGGCGACCACTCGACTATGGGGTATATTACCTGTGCCGATGTCCCCGGATGCGAAACCGACCCTCAGGTCGGCGCAAATTCGCCCAACTATATACCGAAATGGAACGGCACGGCACTTGTTCAGGGCACCCTTTTCGACAACGGCAACATCGGTATCGATGTAATCCCCAGCAGCAAGCTCGATGTCGACGGCGATATCGAGGTCGGTGATGCCGATGCGTTTTATTTCGGCGACCCGAATACTGACGGGACCTGGCGAATTATAAGAGTCGGTAATAATCTGGAATTCCAAAGAAGAGAAAGTGGCGTGTGGAATACAAAAGACACAATGACTCCATAATTTGGTATAAGTCAAAATCATACAAAGACTAACCAAAAAGGAGTCAAAATGAGAAAGCAAAATACAAAAATAACAAAGAAACGAGGCCCGGGGTTTTGGCCACTGTTTCTTTTACCGCTCCTTATCGCGGGCGTTATCGCCGAAGGCATACCGGAGATGACCGGAACGAGCCATATCCTGGTGCGTGATGTTTTCGGCACAGCCGGCAACTTTGGGCGCACAGGAGCTTCCTATGTTGTTCATGACGCTATCGGGCAACCGTATCCGGTCTTCTACCCCGATTCCTCTCTGGGAGCTTCTAACGAACTTCTCGTAGGGTTTCTTCCACCTGACCAATACGACAATATTCCACCGCAAAGCTGGGTCTGGGTCGAACATCGTTATAATCCAGATACAATGATAATAGTCCACTGGCTCGGCGACGATTACGACCCGATAACAGGCTCCGATAACGGTATTTTCTGTTACGATGTCGATTACCGTGTCGACGGAGGCGGATGGCTCAACTGGCTCGTTTGCACAACGGATACCGTGGACACATTCGGGCCGGGACTGATGGCTCACGATTACGAATTTCGGGTTCGCGCAACAGATGGAGTCGGTAACGTCGAACCGTGGCCTATCGACCCGGATAGCTTTGCTCTAACAACAATAGACTATCTTATAAACCTAAAAGTGCCAGTAGCGGTTGGTGGATTGCCGCTCGATGCCGCGAACTATATCAATTACTCCCACTACGACACTTCAGCTACTATCTTCAGTTCGGGCAATACCTACGATAGCGCTTTCGTATGGTGCGTTCCGGGTTCCGAATTAATTCTATCCCTTACTTCGGTGGGCTCCGGTTTCAGTGAGCAGTGGATTACAAACGACCCTACGAATCGGACTATTATCGGTCCTGGAACTGAGACCGCGACGTATTACCACCAGTTCAAAACCTATCTCGAACTAATCGGCACTGACGCCGTCCATGTGGCGACTCTCGAAGAATTGACCCAGTTCGCAACGACGATATCCGGGCTACCTTACTTCGGCTTTTTCGACGATTGGGTGGACCGCCTCGGGACGCTCCGGTTCTCCGAATATACGGCAGGAGTTCCGCCGAGAAGGACCTACGATGTTCGCGAGTGGACTAATATCACTACCTCGATTTACGACACGATTTGCTACGGTGTGTCGATGGTTACTATAAAAAACGATTTCGGGGTTTCCGATACGGGTTATGTAATCGTCGATTGGGACACGTTCCCGTCCCCTTACGTAACCTACTGGACGATTGGAACTCGGCACGTAATCGAGACGATTACACCACAGCTTACAACCGAGTTCGACCGCTATGTTTTCAATGCGTGGAGCGACGGCGGCGGAATTAGGCATACCGTCGATTTCGACGGAACGACGTCAGAATACATAGCCTATTTCGATAAACAATACCCCGTAACGATTTCCAAGACACCCGAAGAGCCTTACGGCTGGATAGCGTTCGACGAAGATACCGCCTGGGGAACGGCACAGGAGACCTTCTGGTCATACCCATCCGAGACGCACACTATAGCGGTATCCGATTCGGACGCATATATGGATTCGATATGGACGTTCAGTCATTGGCTCGATGGAATTTCCACCCCGCAACGCGTCGTAACGATACATTCCCACGTCCATTATGTCGCTATATACGATGAGTCCATTGCTCCGTATATCCTATCTTTCGATATGTCGGATACCGTTTGGAATATAGGTATTGTCAATATCGGCGAAACCCGCGTTATGAACGATTACGAGTCGATTGTGCTGACAAATACCGGCGATATATCGCTCGATTGGGGACTTTGGATACGCACTACCGGTGAGCATTGGTCCACAGGATTTACACCCGGTTGGGATAGGTTTACACTCAGGGCGCGTTTTACTGGGTCGAGTATCGCTCCTACACCGTTCGAATACCACGCTGTAAACGACTGGGTAAAAGAGAGTATGATATGGTCCACGACATCGATATTCGGCCCGGGTGGCAGCGACGTTCCGCCCACTGGCACGAATTGGGCATATTCCTGGTTTATGTTCAAAGCGCCGACCTGGTCTACATACGGAACGGTAAGCGAGGTTCTTCGCGTAGGAGTTCTCGCGAGGGCGCATATGCCGTAATAGTCGGGAATTTAAATGTAGAAAAAAAGCCCGCTTCTATGCGGGCTTTTGATATTTATCTTGGACAGGTTCTATCCTTATTTTCAAAATTGACCTGGGGTTTCGCTTCAACACCAAAAACGACCAATTGTTCCAATAGACAGTTTCGCCTTCGGCCGGTATATTGTGGTTTAGCTCTTCTATAAACCCGGCTATAGTCTTATAGGGACCTTGAGGAATCTCGGTTTGAATAATAGATTCGAGTTGTTCGATATTCAAGAAGCCATCGACGATATAGCCAGTGGCCGTCCGTCCGCATATAGCTCGCCTGCTTCCCCGCGGAACCCCGGAAAGAAAGTCTATTAAGGACTCGAATGAAACACCGCCAGTAACGCTACCGTGTTCATCGACAACGAAAGCGAAATCGGTATCCGAATCGTCCATTTCCGCAAAAAGATTTATAACCGATGTCCCTTCGGGGACAAAAAACGGCTCGGTAATCGCATCTTTCAATATGCTGTATTTACCTGAGATTAAATCTCTTGTGTCGACGGCGCCTTCTATTTCACCCAATTCGCTTTCTACTATAAGCCTTCCGACCTTCCTGCGCTTAGCAAATTCTACGACTCGAGGAAGCGGTGTATCCTCCGAAACGACCGTGAATTCCGTTCTGGGCAGCATAATATCAAACGCAGTCCTGTTTGCGAACTCGAATATTAAAAGTAATAACGCGTTCCTGCTACTCCCAAGGTCGATTTTTCCCTTTCTTGTTACTAATTCCAAATCGCTCCAATCGGGTGGCGGTGCCGGTTTCACAATCCTGTGGACAATTTTAACCACCGCGCCGGAAAGCGCGTTTGTAACGGAAGATGCCGGTTTCAGCAACATAGCGGCCAGATTGAACGGCTTCGAAGCGAACATAGCGAATGACTCCGGCGCCGAAAGCGCGCGGCTTTTCGGCAAGACCTCACAGAAAATCAGGCTTATAATGGAGATAGTAATAAGCGAGTAAACTCCACCAATCTCCCCGAAAAACCGAATAAACAGTGCCGCCGATATAGAGCTGGCGACAATAATAGATATATTCGTCCCAATAAGTGTAACCGAGAAAATATTCTCCGGCATATCGAGCCACCGGCTTATAGAGGAAGGCAAATTCTCCAAACGCTTTTTATCGCGAAGAAGCGCAATTAGGGCTGTTTCGGTCCCGGCAAAAAAGGCCGTTCCGAGAAGCCCGATAAGTATTATAACTATCGATAGTATCATTCCGTCAATTCTTTAACCGCCACGCGGTCGATTTTCTGGGAATCCGCATAAATAACCCTGAAAAGAAATCCTTCGACTTCTATCGAATCGCCCGGCGACGGCACTTCCCCAAACGCCTCTATTAGGTATTCTCCGAGATTACTACTGCTATCGCTCTTGAAGTCTACCCCAAAAGTTTCATTGAATTGAGCTAGTTGAATTGTGGCCGGTAGAAGATAAAATCCCCCGATTCTCGACAGCCGGGAGATATCAGCCTTACGACCGGTGTCCCCTTTCCCAAATACGGCCTCTAATATACGGTTACGGGTTACTATCCCGACCATATCTCCCTTTTCATTTACTACTATAACCTGCCTACATTTCGTCGTTCGAACATCGTCCAGCAGGTTCGGCAGTGAGCGGTTTAGAGGGGCGAATATCGGTTTTTCCGCAAATTCCGATATTTTCTTTGTGCCGCTTTTGAAAAGGAGTTTGTCTCTTTCGATTATCTTTGGTTTTTCTCCCGGTTTGCCCTTTACTATCGCATACTTCGCGTGAATCTCCTGTAATTTCGTTTGCGCTTCTTCGATGGTCGTCGAAGCATCCAGGAAATGGATTTGCGACCTCGGAACCATTATATCTTCCGCCATAACATTGTCCAGGGCCAGAACGTGAAGAAGCAATTCTTTGGAGCGTTCCTTTATAGCGCCTCTTTGTTGAGCGAGTTCCAGCGTGCTTTCAATATCGACCTCACCTAAACGCATATCATCTTCAATCCGGGGACCGAGGAAAAAAGTTTGTATAACCCTCAAAACCCACACGAAAGGTGATGCAATAATAAGAACAACCTCGAGTGCTCGCGAACCCATTCTCGCCCATAGCTCGTTATGTTCGACGGCGATTACCTTTGGGGTAATCTCGCCAAAAATGAGTATCAAGACGGTCATAACAGCCACGGCAACAGGGACGCCACCGGGGCCGAGCAATTCCAAAAACGCACTCGTAGTCAGAGTCGTTGCCGCTACGTTCACAACCATATTGCCAACCAGAATACCCGCCAGAAGCCGCGCCGGGTCGCCTAACAAACGGGCAACTTCGCTTCCTCCGCGGAGCTTCCGAACGGTCATCCTCTCGACATCGAAACGCGAAAGCGAAAAAAAGGCGGTTTCCGAGCCGGAGAAAAAAGCGGACATAGCGAGCAGTATTCCGAGACAGATTAGTTCGATAAAGATAACCATCTTACAACGACAACTCCTCTGTCTTTATCTGCGAACGCAGGTTTTCGATGTCCTCCAAACTACCCTGAGCTGTGCCTTCTGCCATAGCCGTAGCGGTTCCGCAGGCAACGCCGAGACAGACAGCATCTTCTAATGAAAGCCCGTTCTCGAGGCCCCAGGCGATTCCTGCGACGAGGCTATCTCCGGAACCCACTGTGTTCACAGTTTCGACTTCGGGGGGATAACAATGGAACCCGGTTTCGGCGGTTAAAACATAAACCCCGTCGGCGCCGCAGGAAATCACCACAATGCTGAGTTCTCCTTTGATAAGTTCTTTCGAGGCTTCTATTAAATCCTCTGGATGCGGCAATTCGCGGCCGATAAGTCTTTCGAGTTCATGCCGATTCGGTTTAATCATATATGGTGTCGCGGCGAGACCTCGCATAAGAGGTTCGCCATCGGCGTCGAAAATAACCCTCGCTCCGAGACCCTCGAACGTAAGTATTAGTTGCGCGTATATACTCGGCGAAAGCCCCGGCGGGACGCTACCAGAAATAACGGCGAACGTCGGCGACGGTCTAAGACTGCGAACCTGTTCGAGAAGCAATCCAAGTTCGACCGGCTCAATCTCCGGCCCAGAGGCATTAACCTTAATTTCCCGGTCGCTATCGGCGGCATGGATTATTATATTCGTCCGTGTTTCGCCGCCTATGCGGATAAAATCGTGAGGTATCCCCTCGTTAAGAAGCCTACCCTCTATCTCCAGTCCGGTAAAACCGCCTAAAAAACCGAGAGCCACCGAATCTCCGCCAAGCGTTCTAATCATACGCGAAACGTCTATTCCTTTGCCCCCGGGGTATCTTTCTTCGCGGATTATTCGGCAGGTGTCGTCGAACTTAAACTCCTCGACCCAGATAGTCCTATCCAGAGCGGGATTTAAAGTAACGGTATATATCATAATTCCCCCATTTTTCAGTTCTGAATTTCTAATTCACTTCCTAACCGCTTTCCGCAAACGGGCTTTTCGCCTGAGCCTCTGCGACCATTCTCAAGAGCATTTTCCGCAAGGTGGTCAGAACCAGATATACAGCCAGCGCGGCCAGGACCTTCGTAAAAAGAAGGAAATCGTAAAGCCCGTGGAAAAAAGCGCTCAATATAAAGCCCTTCGCAAGAAGGGATAGTCTATTTTCCCTGCCGAATTTAGCTTTTCCAATAGCATAGCCCCAGATACTGGAAAAAAGCATATGTCCAAGGGTCGAAAGCGGGCCACGAAGGAGAATAACAAAAGCTCCAAATTTTTTAATATATATAATGTTTTCAGCCGAGGCAAACCCCAGCGCTGCTGCGGCAGCATAAACTATTCCGTCCATCGGCTCGTTGAAAGTCCGCCTATACGACACAAGCCCGATTACAAGCAAGAATTTAGCTCCCTCCTCGACAAGTCCGGCCACAAACCAGCTAACCTTTGCGGCATCGGCGGTCGTTCTTATTGTATCGACACCTAATCCGCTGGATAGAGGTTTTTCGATAAGAACGCACAATGGCACCAATAACGCACCACAGATAAAGACCAGAATGACCCATCCGATAGGTTCCGGTTCGAGTTTATCCTTTTTATAGACATATACGAGCCAGATTATCCCGGGGACAAATGCCAGTATCCATACGAGTATGCCCACAATTTCCCTTAGAAACTACCCTTATTGGCAACCTTACCCGCAGTCGAAGCGCTTGCCAGGAATGTCTCTCCGGCACCTTGTTTCCCCTTGAAATTACGGTTTCCGGTGGAAACCTGGACCTCGCCCGACCCGGTCATCCCTATCTGTCCACTGGCACACCCTCCGCAGGCGGCGTGACTTATAACAGCCCCGGCATCGAAAAGTTTCTGGTATATACCCTCTTCTATTGCGAGCCTTAATGTCCGTTTTGTCGCGGGAACAACGCGTAAATTCAATCGGGGCGCTATTTCGTTTTCTATATTTTCCGCCAGCGCTTTGAGGTCCGATATTCTCCCACCGGTGCAACTTCCTACAAAGACGCTATCGACTCTTCTACTCTTAAAATCGCTAACAGGATGGATATTATGGGGCTCGAAAGGCGCCGCAACCAGCGGCTCGAGGTTTCCTATATCGATTGTATATTCCGCCTGGTAATGCGCGTCCGGGTCCGCACTGATAATCCGGTAATCGCCCGAGGTCCACCGGCTAAGCTCTTCTACCAACGAATCTTCGGGCGGGATAATAATGCTAACCAAGCCCATCTCTGTGGCCATACTCGCTATGGTAATTCTATCATCGAGACCGGCGGCGGACACCCAATCACCATAAAGTTCGACAACATATCCGAGTAATCCGCTGGCGCCGAATCTTCGGATTATCGCCAAAACGACATCTTTAGCGGAAACGTCTTCCCTGTTGGGCGTTCCTTTAAGGTTCAGTCTGACGACCGGTGGAACCTCGAACCAGACCCTCCCTGTTTTGAACGCGAACGCGATGTCCCTATCGCCCATACCCTGACCGAAAGCTCCTATAGCGCCCATAATATTGAAATGCGAATCCGTTCCGACCGCTGTCATACCGGGTTTAATATGACCGTTCTCGATAAGAATATGCGTGCCGATACCGTGCCCAACATCGTAAAGATGCGTTCCCTGTTCGTGCGCGAAAGTCCTGGCTATGTGCTGATTTTCGGCATAGGGTATAGTATTAGCCGGTGAAACGCAATCGAATGTAAAGTAGGTTTTCTTGGGGTCGTCGAGCATTTTCGCGCCTCCGTATTCGCGTCGCAGATGCGCAACTACATTCGCTCCGCCGAAATCTCTCGCGCTTCGGATATCGATATCGAGCCATATAGTATCTCCCACCGAGAATTCCCAGGGAGGTTTTGTATGTTCGGAAAATATTTTTTCTATAATCGTTTTACCCATTTCGACTCCCGGACATTTTTATGATTGAATTACCGATACAAAATAAACTAATAGAACGTCATTGCGAGTTATACGAGCCATAGAAGAAGCAAAAGCGACGAGGCAATCTTGTTGAGTCATTACCAGACAATAAAATGATAAAATGAGATTGCCACGCCCAAATAAATTGTGGCTCGACCCGTAACCAGTATGTGCAACGACGTAATTATCTAATTTCGCAGAACCCATATTCGGTTAAAAATAAGGAGAACCTTCTTTTTTTGCAAGAGGAGAATAATCGAGGAGTGTCGGGTAATGGGACAAGGTATTTAGTATGCGACCAAAGGGGGTTCGTGAGGCCTCAAATTTAAACGCAATTCTGTTACCCGCTTTAAAACCGTGGACTTATTCCCTTCACCCGTCTGGAAAAGGTTACGAAGGCCTGATGAAGGATAATATAATTTTTCGAGAAACTTATCATCCATTATTCGCTTGACAATACATTGATAAATAATTATTCTATTACTAAATTAAGGGGGCCTAATGAGAAAATTCATTATTCTCGCTATTTTAACGATGCTTGTCGGGGCGATTGTTATCGGTATCGCCTGCACTAATAGCACAGATATTCCGGTCGAACCTCAAAATCCGGATGTACCTCCGGTATCGAGTATGAGAATATGTATGACCACCTTTCCGAGTATGGAACGTGCGCGTGTAGCCGAGCATTGCGAGCATTTCGAGGCGGCATTCGTAATCGTAACCGTATGGGTAACTATAACGGAAGCTGCGTTTCTTATACCGCGGCTTGTCTTCGCTTTAGCGCTAACACAGACACCGGAATATGAAGGAGATTCTACGTGGTGCTGGACGCTCGGCGTCGATACTAACAACGTAAAGCTATACGCTCAACTTCTTCCGACTGACAGTGTCGATTGGGCTATGCACGTTACGAATAACGAACTGGACGACTTTTTATGGTATACCGGTCGTTGCGATTTTCACGCCACAGGAGGTTGGTGGGAATTCTACGACCCGAATTTACCAGCCGATTCTAATACCGTTATTTTTGCAGATTGGGAGAAGGACACCGACGATACAACCGCGCACTTTACAATTGTTAATGAGAATATTTACGATGTCGACGGTGCCGGCGATACTCTTAGATATCAGCTTTATGGAACAATCGCCGAGGTGGTTGTCCACGATGTCTGTGGCGCACAGGTGGAACGGTGGACTATTAACTGGGATATAAACGACGGTTTCGGTCGAATAATTTATCCCGATTACTCTGAGGGTTGCTGGGACGAGTGGCTGGAATGTATCGATTGCGACAGCCTCTCTTTTCCGACCTACTAAAAACCAAAGTTATTGGATAAAAAAGCCCGGCAGAACCCGGGCTTTTTGTGTTTTGATATAGATGTTAATCCCCCTCATCTATCATTTCATCTATTTCCTCCATCGGCGAATACCCCACGACATCAGCGTGAGCTTGAAGATGCGCACGCTCGTTTTCCTCGATAAACTTGATGAAACTCTCTTTAAGATTCTGCCAGAGAGTATCGTCAGGGAAACAACCGATTTCCTCGAGAATTTCTTCTATATGTGCGTAATCCGTTTCTTCGAGGTCGTAGACGATATATAACACCCCTTTTTCTTCATCGAATTTCGCAGAGATTATACCTTCGGTTTTTGATAAAAATCCCGGCAGTTCGTCGATATCGCATTCTATTCGGGAGAAATCGTGAACGCTAATCGCGCGCCTCTTTATAGTATCCTCCGACACCTATTCTACCTCCTTTTCTGGGTTTTCTTCGGGAATAAATTCCTGAATCAATATTGCGAGAATAACGGCGTGCCGTGTCGCTCGTGTAGCTGCAGCCTCGAGAGTAGCGGCGAATTCCTTTTCATCTCCTCCTTCTATAGATTTCGCCCAGGCGAGTTTCGCCTCGCTGTATTCTTTGAGTTGATTTAACGCAAAAGTCGCCATATATGCATCCTCGATGATTGCGGTCTTAATCGGCTCGAGGTCTATCTCCTCTTCTTCGGCAACACCCTCGATACTCTCGAATGTGAATTCAACATCGATGCTGTCAAATAATCCATCACAGGCTTCCAGCAGCGGCAAAGCGACTTCGTATATCTCGATTGCGACGGCTTCCCCCGCCGTGAAAGGTTCTACTTCGATTTCGGCGGCGGGAATTATTGCTGCCAACATTAACGAACATACTACGAATATCTTTATCATCGGCCCTCCTGTAGTTGATATTCCAAAAGTGGTTTTAGATTTTTGGCAACCCTCGCTGCCAGCGCTTTTTCGGCCTGTTTAAGTTGTTCGACCGAATTAATGCCGAGTATTTCTGCGTTGTCTTCTGCCGCCATTGCAGCTACAATCTTGTTCTCTTTTTTAAGAACTTCTATAACATCGGTCAGGTAGAATTCGCCCTGCATATTATCCATATCGACCTTTTCCAGTGCAGGCCACAAATCGTTCGCTTCGAAAATATATGTTCCGCTATTGACCTCGGCGATTGCACGAATTTCCTCGTCTGCGTCGGCGAACTCGACTATTCGTTCCAGATTTCCCGAGGTGTCTCGGATTATCCGGCCATACTGCGCGGGGTCGTCGAGAACCGCTGTCAGCACTGTAGCCGATGCAGTTTTATCGATGTGGTGCTTTAACAAAGCTTCGATAGTCTCTGTTCTAAGAAGCGGAGTATCACCACATATTACGATTATCTGACCGCCGAATCCCATAAATGGGCCGTGCGCCGAGAGAACGGCGTCCGCGGTCCCGCGCTGCCTTTCCTGAACACAGAATATGACGCGTTCGCCTTTAAGATGAGATATAACCTGCTCCATTCTATTGCCGACGACAACGGCTATTTTCGCCGGCTGGAGCTTGCGGACAGTCTCGATAACGTAATCGACCATAGGTCTTCCGGCCAACCTATGAAGGACTTTCGCTTTATCGCTCTTCATCCGCTTCCCGGCCCCTGCGGCGAGTATTATTACTCCGAGCAAAAGGTTATCCCCTCTCTACCAGTCGGTTGTTATCATCGACAAAAACGACCTTCGGCGGGCCGACCTCAGACGTTTCACCGATAGCGTATGATAAAACCATTATTTTGTCTCCGGGCATCCCTTTGCGAGCGGCAGGGCCGTTAAGCAGTATTTCGCCAGTTTCGGGTGCGCCTTCTATCACGTATGTTTCGAGCCTCTCGCCGTTATTCAAGTTAACTACCTGAACCTTCTCCCCGGCCTTGATATCTGCGGCTTCCATTAATTCCGGGGGCAAAGTTATACTGCCCTCGTAATCGAGTTCCAACCCTGTTATCGTAGCATTCGATATCTTTGTTCTACACCATATTCTAAACATTCTACACCTCCGTATTCAAATATTCTCTGAAAAGGTCAGCCCTATGAGTATCCATAATAACCCGGTTACCTTCTCCTGTAATCACCTTCAGATGTGCCGGTTGTCCCACTACAAAAAGCTCCGTAGCGGACATAACATCTATAGTGTCGTTCAGGATGCCTTCGGCGGCACCCAATCTAAGGGCGTTGGCAAGCGCATAGCCCTCCTGGCAGGCTATCATCCGGGCGTGAGTAAGAACCCCTATTCCTCTTAATATCCTATCCTCTATCTGATAACGAGCCTGCGTCATAAGTGAATCCCGTGCTTCGTATTCTTTCTCTATCAGTCCTTCTATCATATTTTGCGCCGATGTAAGTATCTCTTCCTCGTCGATTCCAAGGGTATGCGCGGTCTGTATCACAAAGAGATGCCCATCGGAACTCATTGCTTCGTCGGCAACAGACCTTAAAACGGACCCGGTTTTTAATAGGCTCTCCCTCAGATTTCTAAAGCCGTTAGAGAAAATCACTCCCGGTATATGCACCAGGAACCTGAGCATCAAGCCGGTTCCGCATTCTGCGGGTTTCGCCGTAAGGAAACCGTAACGGTCGGAATAGGCGAAAGGTAAACATTGCTGGAGTTCCTCCTCGATATTTCGGGCATTGCGATACGCTGTTTCTATGTTACTACCGGCAATTGCGAAACGGAAACGGAGGTAATCGGTGGTATTCAGACAAAGCCAGCTTGCCTCGTTTTCGGTTAAAAACAACCCGGTTCCGCGAGAGCGTTTCAATAACTCCGACGGTGCGCTCATCCGCTCCGTCAAGTATTTACGTTCAGCGCCGTCTAAAGCGTCGGTTTCCCAGAAACGGTAGTCGGAAAAAAGCTCTCCGGTTGCATCGACAAACTGGCGGCGTGTTTTCTTAAGGTCGTCGACCTTGAGTCTGTCTGGAAACGGACTCCCGACCAGATTGCGGATATACAAGGCCTCGGAGGCAATAACGACCTCGAAATTATCTCCGCCCGTTGAAATCCAGTCGGGCAATCTCGGTGGATAGTTTTTTTCTATCAATTATTATCCTTCTCGATTCGCCTAATCTCGTCGCGCAGCTCGGCCGCTTTCTCGAAATCCTCCGCTTCGACCGCTCCGAACAATTTCCACTTAAGTTGCGCTATATCGAACTCGCGCTCCTTACCGGGGCCTCTTCCGCGATGAAAACTGGTTGAATGAAGCCCTTTGAGTATGTCGGCTAGTTGCTTATCGAACGCCGAATAACACACCGGGCAACCAAGAAGTCCCGTTTTAAGAAACTGCGAGAAGCCGAGTCTACATTCCGGACAAACCGGGTTAGCCTTTTCGAACCCCAATTCCAGAAGTTTACGTGTCTTTTTTCGGCTCATCCGGGATTGTTCTTTGAAACCAGCTGTCCGTGCGCATTCCACACAAAGATATCTGACCACTCTTTCTCCGTCGACCATAATAACGCAGCGCACTTCTGCAGGGTTTTTCTTACATGCCTGACACTTCTTTTCCATAGTTCTCCCTAATATCTGCAAATCGAGTTAACCGCCGGTGATATCCTTTATCCCGCCGCTTTCGAGTAGGAAAACCCTATCCGCTTTCGATGCGAGTTTTCGATTGTGCGTCGCGAGAACGACCGCCAGCCCGTTTTCTTTCGCGAGAGAAAACAGAAGTTCCGTAAGGTGTTCCGCGCTTTTCATATCCAGATTGCCTGTCGGTTCGTCGGCGAGCAGAACCGACGGGTTACATATTAGCGCACGAGCGAGAGCCACTCTTTGTTGCTCCCCTCCGGACAGGGTATTCGGTAAATGGTCCGAACGGTCGATAAGATTCACTTTCGAAAGAAGTTCCTCAGCCTGAACCAAAGCCTTACTTTCCGGTATTCCCGCAAGTCTGGCCGGAATAGCGACATTCTCGAGCGCGCTGAATTCGGGGAGCAAATGATGAAATTGAAAAACAAAACCAATCTCGCTACCACGCAATTTTGCACGCTGCGATTCAGTAAGCATCGACGTCTCCCTGCCGTCGAATAACACATTTCCTTTGTTTGGTGTATCCAGAAGGCCCAGAAGGTGAAGCAATGTCGATTTCCCGACCCCCGATTCTCCTGTAACAGCTACAATTTGGCCTCGCCCAACAGATATCGAAACACCATCCAGAACCGAAAGCCAGCGGCTTTCTCCTTCAGGATACCCCTTTTTGATATTTACAGCTTCCAGTATCAAATCTTATAATTATATAGAATTAAAATCCGTTTGGCAAGAATCAAATTGAAAAGAATATCTTCGAAAAAATAGTCCCATAAAGAATTATTTTAAAACACCGTATTCCGCGGATTCAATCGAAGCAACAGAAATTTCCGAAATGCCCGACCTTTACGGTCTCCCTACGTATTCTCTCACGTCGCTGGCGCGAGGGTGGTCTTCGGGATATTTGTGGGGAATCCGTGCTTCCGATATATAGTTTCAATAGACCTTGTGAGGAACTCGCACGGAGCGTGCCAGCGACCGAGAGACCTAAAAAAACCCATAGCAAATAGCTTGTGACTGAAGGAAATCCCAAGATAATCGAATGGAGCGAGGATACCGGTTGGAACAACTGGGCATTCGTAACTGCTACCGCGACTATTCGACTAATAATAACCGTCTTGTCGAACGCCGACCGTCAGCAAAGAGCGTGAAAAGATACATCCCTGTCGGGAGTTTCCGGGCAAAATCGTCTCTGCCGTCCCATATTATATTATAATCACCACAGACTAACCGCTCGGGTTCGGCGTGCTTTACAACACGACCGCTCAGATTATAAATATTCCAGCTAACATACCGCTCGCGGCCCATAATTTCGAAAGGAACGGTAACGCGTGAATTAAACGGATTCGGTCTCGGCAGTCCTATCGAGAAAAATTCCGGATTAAAATCCCGCTTTTCTTCTATCCCGAAACCCGGATAACCACCCCCATAATATGTTTGCACGATATACCAGTCATAACCGGAGAGGTTTATTGAATTCCATCGTATAGCTATCGCCAAATCGCTTAGAGGGAATCCGGGCAATATATTTAGCGGCCATTCATCGGTTTCTAACAAAGAAGCGTCGGCAAAAGCCACAATATCAGGGTAAAGCATCGAACTTCCGAACGGAACGCCCTGAGCCAGCGCGAATGTCGTATCTTGATGGATAGAGTTCTCGTATAATGTCCAATAAGCCGGTATATCCGCGTCTGTAAACCTTTGTGAAGTCGTCTCGACACCGGTTGCAAATTCCAATACCGGGTTATCGTTTACCCCCACCCGGGGGTCTATATAGAGTAAAAAACCGACAGAATGCGAATCCGGGGAATCGTTATAAGCCAAAAACTCTATATCACAAAAGGCATCTAGAGACTCCTCGGGCATTAAATAGAATTTCTCCCAGATTCGAATCGGGTCGCGAATCCACTGGATTGACATAAAAAAATCCTCGACAACGCGCCCGGTATCCAGAAGAGTGAAGGAGGTGCCCAGACCGGGACGGTTAGAAAGGGTAACACCGTCTATATGCGCGATAAAATGTGCGCCGGTTACCTCTGTCGGGAATCCATCGATATAGGGAGTTCCGTCCGGTTTCCCGATACCAAAACGTCCTTCTACATCGTCCATAACTACTTTAACCCATCCGTTATCGATTTCGATAAGTTCGGCGGGAACAGTCAGCACAAGGAAAATCAATGTGATTATAACAATTCTAAACACCGTTATCCTTTAACCGGTTAAACAATGGTAAAATATAAAACGTTTATTATGTGTCAATCGGTTTTTACCCGTTTTTCAAGCGGAGGACTACTCTGTTAATGATTACGCGCGCGAGTTCGTTTTTCGAAACCAGAGGGATATTCTCTTCTTCCTCGGCAGTAATTAGGACTCCCGAATTGGTCTCCGCGGCGAAACCCGTGCCCTTATCTTTCGGGTTATTGACGAAAATCATATCGAGGTTTTTTGCTGCCAGTTTTTTTCGCGCGTTTTCCACCTCGTTTTCTGTCTCGACAGCGAATCCAACCAACAGCTTATTCCCCTTATTTTGTCCCAGACTAAAAAGTATATCCTCTGTCGGTTTAAGCTCTATAGCCAGGGCTTCGCGTCCGGATTTCTTAAGCTTACCTTCGTGCTTATCGACAGTCCAATCCGCCACCGCTGCGGCCATAATTATTATATCCGCGTCCTCGAAATGAGTTTTAACTGCTTCGCTCATCTCCGCCGCTGAGGTAACCGGTATCGAATATACAGCATCGGGAGGCTCCAGTCCGGTTTGCCCGTATATAAGAATAACTTGTGCATCCATACTCGAAGCAACTTCGGCTAACGCGAACCCCATTTTTCCCGTGGATGGATTCGACAGAAAACGGACGTCGTCGATATATTCTCGTGTAGGCCCGGCGGTTACGACTACTTTCTTTCCAGATAAAGGTCCCGGGATAGCAAGTATCTCCTCGATAGTCCGGTAGATTTCGTCTATTTCTGCCAACCTTCCTTCACCGCTATCGCCGCTGGCAAGTTCGCCCACTCCCGGCCCCACGAACCTCACACCATGCTTACGCAAAGCCTTGATATTAGCCTGAACGGAAGCATCGTTCCACATACGGTTGTTCATCGCCGGTGCGATAACCACCGGGACGTCCATTGCGAGATAACTCGTGGAAAGTAGGTCGTCGGCAATTCCAGACGCAGCTTTCCCGATAAAATTCGCTGTCGCCGGCGCAACGACAAACAGGTCAGCCCAATCGGAAAGGTTTATATGACTCATCGGGCTTTCGCGTTTATCGGGAAACATCTCTACATAAACTGCGTTTCCGGTCAATGTTTCGAACAACGTCGGCCGAACCAGTTCTGTCGCATGCTCGGTCATAATCGCACGGACTTTTGCGCCGCTTTTGACGAGTATCCTTACGAGTTCGCAGGCCTTATATATTGCCACCGAAGCGGTAACGCCCAAAACTACATGTTTGCCGGTTAACTTACTCATTTTTATACATCTTTCCGGTCTTCGAAATCCTCCAGCTCGCGTAGTTTCTGGCATCGAATACAGGCATCGGGCAAAATACCGTCCTTAAGATAACGATGGAACATCCGCAGCCATTCTGGTTTTTTATTCTCGGCATCGACGAAATGCACGAAGGCGGCGAACCTCGCGGTCGTTTCAGGGCCTATAGCATGCTCGAGGAGGCAGGCTTCTTTGTCCGCTATTCCGGACGGCACGCCGAGTATATCGCATAAGAACTCGTTAAAAAGGCCGTGTCGTAAAGCTATGGTTTTCGCTATTTCCCGCCCTTTTTCTGTAAGTCTAACATCGCCGTATGGTTCATGGGTAACCAATCCGATTTCCGTAAGTTTGCCGACAATCTGCGTTACGGATGGACGCGAAACACCCATCAACCGCGCGATATCGCTAATCCGCGCACGTCTGCCGCCATCGAGCAAGTTCCCGATGATTTCGAGATAATCCTCGAGGTTTGTTGACAGGCGATTCATAGGTATTAATTTAAGCATTTAACGCCACGATGTCAAATAGATTGAGAATTTTCTCGCGGAAATTTGGGGATTGCGAGTTCACTGATTAGCACAGATTAAAGCCGTTACCGCACCATTATCTATTACCTCTTGCAAACCGAAATCTGGTTAATTATCTTTATCTATGAATAAATCCTGCAAAATAGACGAATTATATGTCATTGCGAGAACGTAGCGATAAAGCAACCTCGATAAATTAACCAGACAATAAGATTAAGTTGTCGCGCTACAACCGATTGGGGTTTATCCAAAGACCCTTCCGGACAATGACAGGAAACCCCGATTTTTCGGGATACGCTATCTCCGAATGAAAGGAGTATTATGAATAGGACTGAAGCATTAGAACTAGTCAAATCGAACGTTAGTAAAGAAAACCTGATAAAACATATGCTTGCCACCGAGGCCGCGATGAAGGCTCTCGCAGAACGTCTCGGAGGCGACGTCGAAAAATGGGGCATGGCCGGGCTGTTGCACGACTTAGATTACGACCAAACCGAGCACGATTTCCCGAAGCATGGCCTTCTATCGGCCGAAATACTCGAAAGAAAAGGGGTCGACACGGAGATAGTCCGCGCTGTAAAAGCCCATCCGGCGCACGAGGGTTTTCTACCGGAGTCGCCTATGGATTGGGCTCTCTATTCGGTAGACAGCCTTACCGGCCTGATTATCGCCGCGGCATTAATGCACCCGGAGAAAAAACTGAAAGCCATTAATACCGACTTCGTTATGCGACGTTTCAAGGAAAAAAGGTTCGCGGCAGGCGCAAATCGCGACCAGATAAAGAAATGCTCCAAACTCGGCCTCGAATTAGAGGAATTCGTCGCCATAACCCTCGAGGCGATGCAGTCCATTAGCGAATCCCTGGGATTATAAACATGAACGAAAACGGGGAAACTAAACACGCCGGCCGTATTTTGGCCTGGGGAATGTATGACTTCGCGAATACGATATATTCTATGAACGTCGTTTCTATCTATTTCCCCCTGTTGGTCGTTCTCAATCTGGGCTATCCCGACATATATGCCGGCGGCGCGAATAGTCTTTCTATGCTGATAGTTGCGCTTTCCGCACCGTTTCTCGGCCAATTGACAGATTCTACCGGCCGGAGAATGCCTTCGTTAATAGCCGCTACTATTATATGTTGCCTTTTTACGGCGGGAATCGGTTTCGCCGCCGGAGGGAAACTCCCCATATTAAGCGTGCTCGCTTTTTTTGTGGTCGCCAATGTCGGTTTTCAACTCGGTCTCGTATTCTATAACTCCCTCCTCCCTATTGTCGCCCCGAAAGGCCTTATTGGCCGAGTAAGCGGGATAGGTGTCGGACTCGGTTATCTAGGCGCGATTGCCGGAATGATACTCGTTATGCCATTCAACGAGGGCGCGATATTCGGAATCGATATCCCGTGGGTTCACGCCGGAGGCCGTTCTGCGACGTTTTTGCCTACCGCGACGCTCTTTCTGCTGTTTTCGCTCCCCACTTTTATTGTCATCCGTGAGAGGAAACCCGCAACCCGAATCGAGCCTCGAGGCAGGCCGCTGCAAAGGATTATCGAAACCCTACGCGACTCGAAGAAATACCCCGGCATAAGGAGATTCCTTGTTGGCAAATTTCTATTTCAGGAAGGTATCGAAACGGCGATTATTTTTATGGCGGTATATTCGGAAAAGGCTATGGGAATGCCCGATTCCGCGAAAATACCGTTTTTTATTGTAGCGACTTTAGGTGCCGCTATCGGGTCGAACGTTTTCGGGCACCTCGTAGACAGGATAGGTCCCGGAAAAACGTTGAATATCGTCCTTGTCGGCTGGATTATTGCTCTTTTATTATTGCTCCCTATAACCGGTAGATTGCCGTTTTTCGGATTGGGAATCGTAATAGGTGCGCTTCTCGGCGGCGTTTGGACTGCCTCGAGGCCGCTCCTGCTGGAGCTTTCGCCTATCGAGGCTGTCGGCAGGTATTTTGGGCTTTATTCTCTATCCGGTAAGGCCGCCGCGATAACCGGGCCTTTAATATGGGGCGCGATAGTATGGGTTTTGAAGCCGTTGGGTGATTTTATAGCATACCGAAGCGCCGTAATCGTTTTGATAATCCTAATAGGTGCTGGTTGGCTCGTCATCAGGCCGCTATGGTCGGGAACAAAATAAAAACAGGCGCCGTTATATCAAAAGCGCCTGTTCCCCTCCATCCTGCATTACACAGGTATCATTCGTTCGATGAACTACTTGATAAGGACCATTTTGCCGTTAAAGCTCTTATTTCCAAACGTTATCCTGTAGAGATATGTCCCGCTGGGGAGGTTTCCGGACTCGAAATCGAGAACGTGTTTACCGGGGACGACATCTTTGTTTTCGCCGTAGACCATTCTTCCGCAAACATCATAAAAACGGGCTTTAAGCAGGCCGTTCTGCGGGATTTCTATGGAAAATCGAGTTATAGAGTTAAACGGATTCGGCGAGGGCAGGCCTACGCTGAACTCTCGGGGAACCTTGGCGTTGTCGTCCGGCTGCTCTTCGATAGCCACAATCGCGCCCATTATCGAACCGAGAAATCCCGCGCAATTGTCGTAGGCCCCGCCGGAACTCATACAGATTACCGCCTGTCCGATAGACGCCACATTGTCGTATGCACCTCCAGAGGTTCTCCCCCCTCCGTTGTCCTGCACATTATTTTTCTCCTCTACGGTGGCAAATAGGCACGATGCTGAAATTAAAACTAACATCATTATAAAAACCAGAGCCTTCATATCGGCCTCCTATCGGTTCAGACTATTTTTTCACGCATAAAATATAATTATTCGATATGTTTATACAAGGACTTTTTATAACCGCAAATATCGACGTAAAATTGGGTCTTTTTTACTTTAGTGGGTCCTTCTGCCGTAGTATCCCGCAAGAATCCCTATTTATATGTATCAATTACCTGGGTGAAGTTCCATAAGAAGGCTGTTGTTGCCGACAATCCAACCGTAATTCGAACCCATCAGGAATATATCGTTCAGGGTTTCTTCGGTGAATCCTTCGCTCTGGCGATACCAGCTCTCGCCGCCATCGACGGTGTGCAATACATATCCGAATTTGCCGACTACCCAACCGACCTCGCTATTCTGGAAAGCAACAGATTTGAAAACGGATTCGCAATAGGCTGGCATATCGAGCTGGGTCCAGTCCGCGCCGCCATCGGTCGTTTTAAGTATCGTGCCCATACTTCCGCAAGCGTAACCCGTATTGGAATCGACCATATCTATATCCATTAAAGATTGTTCGGTTCCGCTCGGTAGGACATCCCACGTCGTCCCGCCATTAGTCGTCTTAAGAATAGTCCCGTGCTGACCGACCACAAATGCTTTTCCAGTGTCGAAAACATCGAGGCCGAACAACTCCGCCGAGACACCCGCTTCTTGAGGCGACCAGGTTAATCCACCGTCCTCGGTTCGCAGGATAAGTCCTTCGTTGCCTATCGCCCAGCCGGTATTCTCATCTGCTAACTCGACTTTATTGAGTCTATATCCGTCGAGGCTATCGACCGCTGTCCAAAGTTCCCCACCGTTTTCAGTGTAAAGGATAGTCGCGAAAGTATCGACGGGGAGTTGAACGGAGAAACCGACTACCCAGCCTAGATTTTCATCTGCGAAATAAACGTCCTGGAACGTTTTATCCGTGTTAGCATCCTGATGAATCCACATCGCGCCGCCATCGGTAGTATGCGCGATACGGCCGGATTTACCTACCACCCAACCCTCGCTCGAACTTACGAAATGAACCCCATACAGCGAAATACCGAGACCGTAACTTCGGAAACTCCAGGTTTCTCCTCCGTCGTGAGTAACTTTGATAGCTCCCGTCCCACGCGAAACATCGTCGCCGACAACCCACCCTTCGGTTTCATCGAAGAAACCGATATCTGTTATATCCCCGGTTATATCGACATCGACAAGGCTCCATACGCTGCCCCCGTCGGTAGTCTTCGCTACTGTGCCCCCCGTCCCGATAGCCCATCCTATAGTGGCATCGGTAAACTCTATTTCCATTAAATCGCGTCCCGAACCGACATTAGCGAGACTCGCGGTAGATATCGAGGACTCTGCCACCGAAATAGTATATACGTAGCCTCCGTCACCAACCATAATCCCGTTCGTTTCGTCGAAGAAATACATATCGGCGAAATGCCCGACAAAAGGATACATTTCCCAGCTACCGCTATCTCCCCCATCCATCGAGCGGAAGAATAATAGTGTATCGCCGCTGCCGACGGTGTCGCCAAGCAGGTAAATCAGGTCCTCGGTCGGGGCGTATCCGCCGTAGAATGTAATCTGGTCCTGAGTAACATAGAGAGTCGTATCATAGAACCAGGTAGTTACTCCGGAATCTACAACCGCGAGGGAATCGAAAAACTCACCGATGTAAAGGTCGATATATTCCCACGAATCGCCGCCGTTTTCGGAGCGAAGAAGAACCCCTTCGTTGCCGCAAATAAATAGAGGATTATCCTCTCCGGTCGCAGGGTATATTATGTCGTATAAATCCCCATCTCTGACGCCTGCTGGAAAAACATCCGACCAGTTTTCGCCGTTATCGGAAGATATATAAAGCATACCGCGTTCGCCGACCATAATACCCTTGCTAGAGGTAAAATAGAAATCGGTCGCTTTACGGCCTGTCTCGGGATTAAGGGTTTTGGTAACCCAGCCATGGCCGTCGTCCTCTGTGATGTATAGATGTTCGTTGTCTGCGCCGACAATCGCTTTTTCGTGTGCGAGAGGCCAAACCGCGCCGGGGTTTTCCAGTTCTTCGGTAGTAACGACGCTCCAATAACTGCCGTCCTGTAAAGCCTCCTCTTCTTCCTCTTTCGAACAACCGGAGAAAACGAACAACGAAGCCATAATTAATGTAAATAGTGCGACAGATTTAGTTCCGAGAATGCGACGCATCGCGCCTCCTTATAAGTATTAAACGCTGTAGTTTTATAATAAATCTAATGAATATAAATCTGTTATATATTCGAGTCAACCTTTTTTTCGTGATAATGAAGTTTAGATTAAATTCTGAAAACGGTCAAACCTTCTTTTATGAACGGAGCCGCACGCGTTTTCGATTTGGGTTGCGGTTTGCCAAACTACAATCAATCGGAAAGCGGCGAGGAAGCCGATTACAAAGCTATCCTGAACGATTGGTTGATGGTAGGAAGAGATATTAAAAGCGCTACAAATCGATTCGCCGATGAGCAATAGAAGCAAAAAGAGCGATTCAAACCACCCGGCTAAGTTTAACAAGAAGCAAGGAGCTTATCTTCAGGCTTTATCGTCTTATAGCGGACCAATCCCTCATCCGGATATTCTCGCTCACTACGATGAAATCTATCAGGGAGCCGCTAAAATAATAATAGATAGAGCCGAGAAACAGTTAGACCATAGAGTGGATATGGAGAAAAGCGTCGTTAAGTCGAATATCCTCAACGAGAAGCTCGGGATAATCTCGGCATTTCTGATAGCGCTTGCGTTTGGCTATATCGCTTATAGATGTGCGATAGCCGGACATGACTGGCCAGCTTCGATAATTGGTAAAACGGACGTTGTGGGCTTGGTTGCGACTTTTATCAATGGCGGGGGTCGAAATATCAAAGAGCTGTCGCAAAAAAGAAATGCCGAATAGAAGCCCCGATAGGGGCTTTTCAATTTCGAGGAGAAAGAAACCGCTTGACCTGGTTTGGGTTTTTGGGTAGGTTGGTTTCGAGATAGGTTGTTCATTAAAAACGCGAGGATTTTAGGTCGAAGTTCTCGGTTTGGTCTCGAAAAAATTGGATTTGGGGGCAAAACCGGGATTTAGACGGGAGTGCCGGGCTTTTAGATGGCGTTCCCGAACACGGTGGAGTTCGCGAACTGGCTGCGCTCCGGGCTATATTACCCGGACGCGGATTCCCATGACGCACCAGTTACCGTAGGGGTGGCGAACATCGCGCAGGAGAACGCGACCAAGGTCTGGAACGAGGCGGTCAAGAATTTGCGTAATTTGCTGGTGAGGTTGCGCATCTCGCTTCCGATGCTCACGCTGGGGACGATTAGGTGCTGGACACGTTGAATTTGCGCGGCGATGTGCCTCTGCGCGACGCCGTTCAACGAGGCCGAGGAGGCGGGATTACCGACCGAGGAAGAAATTACCGTGAAGTAACGCAGAATGTATAATGTAGAATTAGGGCGCGAGGACGCGCCTTTTTTAATTTGCTCTCACCCTCGCCCCCTCTCTCGCCGAATGGGAAAGGAGGCTCCAAGTCCTTCTCTGCAGGGAGAATGGTTTAAGATGATGGCTAATCCATCGCACTTTGAAGGGCACGGTTCATTTTTCGGGTGCCCGCAGTCGCCCGTTTTTATCTCTGAACCCTCGAGCCCTTGAATCTTTTCTTTTTTATTCTTCTCTTGTAAATCCGGCTGAACATAATTATAATTGGTCTTAACCGTGAAAAAACTAATAACAACCCTGATGATTTCGACGTTGTTTTTCAGCGCTTGCGACCGGGGAGCGGCGTCTCCCCCGCCATCTAATAACAGTACCGACGAGACGATTACCTACCGCGTCATCGATGTCTATGACGGCGATACTATCGAGCTGGACGACGGCCAGACGGTGCGGCTAGTCGGTATAAATACGCCGGAGATGAACTATGGCGGAACACCCGAGCCGTGCGCGCAGGAGGCCACGGATTATACGACTGCGGTATCCCTATATAAGGATTGCTACCTCGTTTATAATACCTCGGTCGGCGACTCGATAGACCCATACGACCGGACGCTGGCGTTTGTGCATATTTTGCCGGATAGCTTTTGTCTGAATATCGAGATAGTCCGTGCGGGCTGGAGCGAGGACTGGGATTATTATCCGGTCAGAAGCGATTACGAGGTTCTTTTCGAGGAGGCCGAGGCCGAGGCTATCGCCGCCGGTAGAGGTATATGGGACCCCGGCGAAAACTGCGACTGAAGGAAATAAAATGAACGACGAACGAATAAGAGCTATTCTCGACGAGGTTGCCGCCGAATTCGGGATGCCGAATGCGCCGGATGTCGATAATGATTGGGTTTTGACCGAAAGCGCCCGGCGGGTCCTTGTCGAAAACGTGAGCGAACCGCATTGTATCGCGCCCCTTATCGACCATACTCTACTAAAACCGAACGCGACCGAGAACGACATCCGCAGGATTTGCGAGGAAGCGATAGAATATCGTTTCGCAAGCGTCTGCGTAAACCCGTGCTGGGTATTATTCGCGGCGGAATCGCTCGGAAATTCGAATTCGATGGTTTGCACCGTCGTCGGTTTTCCGCTCGGAGCCAATACGACAGAAATCAAGGCCGAGGAGGCTATCCGCGCGGTCGAGGACGGCGCGGACGAGCTGGATATGGTGATGAACATCGGCGCGGCAAAATCGGCCGAATGGGAGACCGTCTATGCCGATATCGCCAGCGTTGTCGATGCTGCTTTTCCCGTTCCTGTCAAGGTTATTCTCGAAACGGCGATTCTCATCGACGAGGAGATAATTCGCGCCTGCGCCATATCCGCAAGCGCGGGAGCGGCTTATGTTAAGACCAGCACCGGTTTCTCAAAAGGCGGCGCTACTGTCGAAGCGGTCGAGATTATGTCGAAAACGGTCGGCGATAAACTCGGCGTCAAGGCGTCCGGCGGAATCGGCGATTTCGAGAAGGCTATGTCTATGATAAAGGCCGGAGCGACGAGAATCGGCGCGAGCCGGTCGTTAACAATAATAGGACTATGAAAATACGAGTTATACACGTTGGAAAAATATCTCCATTGTTAAAAGAAGCTATCGAACTCTACGAAAAACGGCTATCGAATTACGAAACGCTCGAAACAATCGAAGTCCGTCAGGTCAAGAAATTACCGCAGGATAAGACAGTCAAGAAAGAGGGCGCGAATATACTCGCGATTCTCGACGATGAGGAGACGGTAGTCGCTCTGACCGAAGAGGGCCGCAGATTCAGTTCCATAGGTTTTGCGAAATGGCTCGCCGACGCCCGTATTGTGGGGCAGCAGGTATCTTTCGTTATCGGTGGCGCATTCGGACTGAGTAACGATGTTAAACTCCGGTCGGACCTCGCTCTCTCTATTTCTTCGATGACAACGCAGCACGATATCGCATTGCTGGTCTTGATGGAGCAACTCTACCGAGCATCGACTATACTGCGCGGCGAGGAATACCATAAATAGTTTTGAAGTTTCGCCGGATTATTTCCGGCCGTAACCATATCGTTTAAGGAAAATCAGCCGGGGGGTCTTTACGACCCGTCGGCAAAAGCTGTTTGTGAAAGGAAATTACCTTGGCTTTAGCCGGTATCCGAAGGAAAATTCAGCTTTCCGATAAGTTTGGGGAATTAAGAAACCGTGTGGAGTCCGGCGATATACCCGAATTGGTCGGTATTTCTGGTTTCGCTACCGCTATAGTTGCGGACTTTCTGGTCCGCGAGCTTAACCGCACTGTTCTCTGGCTGGCCCCGGACGATACTTATAACCGCTGGCGCGATATTGTAGCAATACTCGGCGAAAAACGCGCTTTATATTTTCCCGAATGGGACATAGAACCATACGAACATAGGCTTCCAACACCGGATATCGTCGCTGCTCGCCTCGATACATATACGCGGTTAACCTCGGGCGAACCGGTTCTCGTGGTCGCAAGCCCGAAAGCACTTCTTTTCCCGACTATTCACCCCACCGCTTTTTCGGATTATACAGCCCATATTTCAGTAGGAGACGAAATAAATCCAATCTGGCTTATCGGTAAACTAATCGGAACGGGTTACGAACGAGAGGACCTCGTGGAGTTTCTTGGCACGGTTTCGCGTCGTGGGGATGTCGTCGATGTATTCACTCCCACTTATAACGACCCGGTTCGGATAGAGTTTTTCGGCGACAAGGTGGAATCGATAAGGACATTTTCGGCGCAGAACCAACGGAGCCTCGAGCGTCTCGGAGAGGTCGTTATACCTCCGGCCAACGAATGGGCGAAACATTTCTGGCAACTCGGTGATATCGATATCGAGACTCTCCGCGGCGAAACGCTCACCGCGTTCCACGGTTGTTTCAACAAAGACACGGAGGACGAGATTCTCTCGCGGATGCTTCTCGACCGGCATCTCCCCGGCGAGATATGGTTCTCTACGGCATTGAAACCGGCACCATCCTGGCCCGACTCCTATTTGCCGGAGAATGCGATAATTCTGTGTGAGGAGCCGGAAGATGTCTTTTTAGAGGCGGATAATTTGCTGTTTCGCGCGGAGGACTATCATTTTGAGTTAACGCGTGAACACGAGCACCACATTCCTCCCGACAGAATATTCGAGGATTCGGAGGCTTTCGCGGAGCGACTTTACCAACATACATTATTGCCTATAAGGCATTTTCAAACGTCGGGGAACGCTATCGACCTCGGTTTTCGTCCAATAGCGGGTATCTACGAGGGCCCGGTTGCGTTTCGTCGGGCAATCGAGCGTTTCAAGGAACAGGATTATAACCTCTGGATATTCTGTCAGAATAACTACCAACTGAGGCGTCTCGACGAAATTCTCCCGTCTGAGGAAAGCACACCCGCCGATGTCGCGGATATCTCTAGCAGTATGGTTCACGTTCCGAGTAAGCAGGTGGCTATCGCGGGAGCGGCGATTTTCGGAAAACGCAGGGCGGTAGCTCCGAAACGTCGTTACCGCGAGGGCAGCTTATACACACTACCGACCGGTCTTTGCCCGGGAGATTATATAGTCCATACCGACCACGGTATCGGGCTATTTATCGGCACAGAGACGGTAGAAAGCGGCGGTTTTTCCAGCGAATGTCTCGTTCTGCAATACGCGGACGAGGAGAAGCTATACGTTCCAATCGAAGATTTCCATCTGGTCCAGAAATATATTGGAGGGGAACACGTAAAACTCGCTAAACTCGGCGGAGTCGCCTGGTCGCGAGCAAAGGAACGTGCGCGACGCGGGATAATGGCTCTCGCGGGGGAACTCGTTCAGCTTTACGCGCTCCGGGAGATTAGCGAGGGCTATTCGTTCCCGCCGGAGGACGAACTATCGCGGGCGTTAGCGGAATCGTTCGATTATATCGAAACTCGCGACCAGCTAAGCGCAATCGAAGACATTATGCGTGATATGGAGAAGGACCGCCCGATGGACCGACTTCAGGTCGGCGACGTCGGTTTCGGGAAGACCGAGGTCGCTATCAGGGCGGCGTTTAAGGCTGTCCGGGGAGACAAACAAGTTGCGGTTCTGGTGCCGACGACCGTCCTGGCGGACCAGCATTTCAGGACATTTACCGAGCGTCTGGCAAATTTCCCAGTTAATATCGAGATGTTATCTCGGTTTTGTAGCCCTAAAAAACAAAAAGCTATTATAGAAAGACTCGCGGAAGGCAAAATAGATATAGTTATAGGGACACACAGAATTTTGTCGAAAGATATTAGCTTTAAGAATCTGGGGCTTCTGATTGTGGACGAGGAACAGCGTTTCGGCGTCAAACACAAAGAACGCATTAAGAACTGGCGGGCAAAAATCGATGTTTTAACTATGAGCGCCACCCCGATTCCCAGAACGTTGTATATGTCTTTGGCCGGGGTGCGCGATATGAGCACTATCGACACGCCACCCGCCAGCAGACTACCGATATATACGCGCGTTGTGCCGTTTTCCGGCGACATTATCGCCGAGACAATCGAAAGAGAGATTTCTCGCGGCGGGCAGGTCTATTTCCTTCACAATCGAGTGGGCAGTATCGAAGCGATGGCGCACTGGTTGCGGAAACTCGTTCCGGACGCAAGATTTGCGGTTGCGCACGGCCAGATGAGCGAAAAAGACCTTTCTACAATAATACTCGAGTTCCTCGACCGCAGGTTCGATGTTCTTGTAACCACAACGATTATAGAATCGGGCACGGATATTCCCAACGTAAATACGATTATTATAAACCGCGCGGATAAATTCGGAGTGGCGCAACTATATCAGCTTCGAGGGCGGGTCGGTCGGTCCGATGTGCAGGCATTCTGCTATTTGATTACACCGCCATACGGTAAAATGACCGCTAAAGCGAAAAAGCGGGTAAAAGCGCTTCTCGAACATTCCGACCTCGGCAGCGGTTTCGCTCTCGCGATGCGGGATATGGAAATCCGCGGCGCCGGAAATCTACTTGGAGCGCGGCAGCACGGTTTTGTCGAGGAGGTCGGACTCGATTTGTATAGCAAAATGCTTTCCGAGGCTGTAGCGGAACTCAAGGGCCAGAAACCGCCACATTTCGTCCCGGTCAACACGCAAGTCGATGTGCCGTTATTTATCCCGAAGGAGTATATTCTGAGCGCGGAAATCCGTATCGAGTTTTATCAGAGACTTTATATGTCCTCCGATGAAAAACGATTAAACGATATTAGAGCGGAAATGCTCGACCGGTTCGGAACGCCGCCGGAAGAAGTTCTGACGCTTCTGGTTTATCTGAAAATGCGGCTGGCGGCGTCGAAAGTAAATCTGCCGCTTAAAGAGGTTATACTCAAGAAGGGCAAAGGGGCGTTTCTGTTCGCGAGAGAATGGCAGCCCGACCTCGCAAAACTCGACCGGGCGATATCTCCGCTCAACCTCGATACGAGTTTTCGTTGGAATCCTTTCGAGCTAAGATTCAATCTATCGGGCGAAGCGGCGAACGACCTGGTTGTGATGAAACGGATTGCAGAGTGCCTGATGGGAATAAAATCGTAATCGAGGTTATAGTCTGGGAAAATAGATACACATATAAAAACGGGAATTCCCTTTCGGTTTTTAACCTACAACTCTCATCGGTCGCGGACCGAGCCCTGGGCTTTCCGGGTCTTTGTATTTCACCGCAAAATAGTAGATTACGCTGCCGAAAGGCACGAGCATAATCACCAGAATCCAGACCACCTGCTCGTTGGGATTATCGAAACGCTTTCGCGCACAATCGATAATCATAAGGATTTTCAGAATAAAAAGTGCGATACCGAGAGCGACCGCTGTCAACCAGACCATAATGTAGAATATCCAGAAAATTCCGCAGAATCCCGCGGCTATACCGGGGGCAATATCGGAATTTAAGAAAACCGGGGACATTATTCCTCCATAGATTTCGACCATTAAAAAGCGGTAATCTCGTATATCCAGTTTATAGCAAGAACAGCAATTAAACCCCATCTTTGGGCTTTTTTCCTTTTGTCGGTTATCGCCCATTTTTTAAGCGGTTTCCCGATGGAATATCCTATGGTCGCGACCAAACTCCATATAACGAACGCGAAGCCGCCTATTACGAACAGCGGATTTGCTTTTACCGCCTCGATTATCTGGAATCGAGACAGCGCGACCAGAGCGGAACCGCTTCCGCAACCGACGCATCTTATCCCAAGAAGACTCCGGGAGGGACAAACAAGTATCTCTTCCGGAAGACGCGGAAGATACCATCTCGCGGCAGCGACCGCCGCAACTCCGGCAATCGCCCAGACACCGTGAATAGGATTAACGAAAGACCGTTCTTTCGCATCAATATCCGCCATAATTGCTCTATCCAGCCATGCCGCCCATTAAGCCGGCGCCGATACCGGTAAATATCAGAAGCCCTGCAGCGAAACAGCAGCAAACGATAATCGGGAGCAAGATAGCCAGCAGCGCTTTACCCTGAGAAATATCGTGCGCTTCACTCAGTCCCTTAACGTGGAGAACGAGCGCCCATATACTCGCGACTGGCCCGCCGATTATCGGCACGACTTGTAAAACCTGAACACTTTGTGAAAAGGCCACCACCCGGAATGTGGCTTCATAATCCTCGTTCGCGCCGCCGACAATCATCAGCATAAGATGATATATGCCGGCCCATACGAACGACCCAATCGCCACACCAATCGGTGCGATTATAATTCCTATAATGGCCCCGGCGATACCGGAGATAGTGCCCGCGGCAAACGAACCAACATCGGGCTGGATACCCAACATACCTTGTGCGCTAAAACCGATAAGATTCAGTAGAATCCCCCATATCTGGCCAAGAATCGCGCCGACGGTTCCGAGTATAATCGCGTAAATAAGCGGGCTTCCGAAACCGCCGGATAACGGCATTCGGGCGAAAAACTCCGACGGGCCGGTGAGAACCTCTTTGACGGTCTCGATTAGCGCGGTCCAGAAACCGAGTTCCTGCTGTTTTTCCCACGGTATTTCTTCTCTCGAATATTCCCCGCGCGGACCGCTCGGTTCTACTATTGGCGGGAGTTCGGGGGCCTTATCCGGGTCGAGTTGTTGTTCGGCAGGCACCATAGCCCCGCAATGTGTGCACCGGTCGTTCTCGATAATGCCGCCGCAATAAGGGCATCGCTTGTCCATAATCGCTCCTTTTTCTGAACGCTAAATAGAGTAATCCGTTTTGCTATACACTCTACTCCGGTATATATTCCAAGATGAATATTATTTTTTATAAGTCGATTATCTCGAAGACCACTCGCCTGTTGGATTGGCGCCCCTTCTCTGTTCCATTATCTGCGACGGGCTGAGTTTCGCCGTAGCCGCGCACGCGGAGCCGAGAGGCCTGAATATTATGTTCGATAAGCCAATCTGCAACCGATTGCGCCCGGTCGGTGGACAGTTTCAGGTTATAAGCTCGAGTTCCGATGCTGTCGGTGTGTCCGGCTATCTCCACGTAGAGGTTCTTATGTTCGAGCATAAAATCTCGGACTCTGTTAAGCTCTCCGATAGACTCTGGTCTTAGCGTCGCCTTATCGAAATCGAAGAAAATGTTCTTTAATACCGTTTGTGCGCCCTTCTTAATTGGAGTAATAATGATATCGTGGTGAACCTCGTCGTATGCGGAGGCTTCGGTCAGGTCGAGGTGTGCGCTCGACGGCAGGTAGTCTTTTTTCTCGGCAACGTAACCGTAAGCTTCGCCTACCGGCAACACTATCATATACTCGCCGGTAACGTCGTTGCTGCGGGCTGCGCCGATATTTTCGCCGTTAGCGAGCCTTTCCCATGAAATATCCGCTCCCACCGGTGTCGAATCCGGTTCCATAACCTTGCCGGAAACGGTTACTACCGCGCCCGGTCTGGCGATTAGTGGTAGTGTGATTTTCCAGATATCGCTCATACCGTAACTGCCCTCGCCACTGGACACGAAGTAGGCGACATCGCCTTGCGCGGGAATCGTATAATATGCGTCCCAGCCGGCGGTGTTAACCTGTTTCCCGAGATTGACCGGCACAGACCATTTTGTCCAGGAGTCGTCGAGACGTTCCGCTTTGAACATATCTTGGCTTCCCAATCCGATATGACCGTTCGATGAGAAGTAGAGGCTTTTACCGTCGGGCGCGAGAAACGGGGTTCCGTCGGTTTCCGTGGTATTTATTGTCCGGCCTAAATTAAGAGGCGACGACCAGCTACCGTCAGGTTTCAGGAAACAGACATACAGGTCCAAATCTCCGAAACTGTCTTCGCGTTCGAGAGCGAGTATGAGTTCTTTACCGCTGGCGGATAAAAAGGCACTGGTTAGGCGGTTTTCGTTATAGTAATCGTCGATATCGAGCGCTTCGGGGTCGCGCCAGCGTCCGCCGCGAAGGTGCGCCACGCTGTAACCGTTGTCTTTGTTCCCGCCGGGGAGGTAGATACCGGCCAGAAGAGCTGTAGTCCCATCGGGGGAAATCGAAAGAATGCCGTCGTGACCATCGGTATTTAGTGGTGGGCCTATATTTTCCGCCGGGAGCCATTTCCCGTCGGGGCCAAGGCGCGAGAGGTAAATATCCTGTTTCCCTTCACCTCGAGGGGAGCCATCTACGATAAAATACAAGGTTTTTCCGTCCGGGGATATAACCGGCGCGAGCTCCTCGTATCGGCTATTGACCGCCGGGCCGAGGTTTTCGACAATTATGCCCTTTTCCTCGGGGGCGGTTACTATTTCGAGAAGGGTTTCTATTCCGGCTTTTCTACGGGCGCCTTTGGTCTTTTTCAAGACCAATCTGAGTTCATCTGCCGCGGAATCCCAATCTTTCAGGCCGATATAAGCCCGGGCCATAATTTGATGAATCCTGATTTCGTCCTTCGCCTGGACGCCGGGCTTATTCAGACATTGCTCGAATATGTCGAGTGCGTCGTTATAGCGGCCATCATCGAGGGCCGAAACGCCCTTCTGGAAAAGTAGCGGCAGCCGCGCCTGAACGGTATATACTGGCATAATCAAAAGAGATGCGATTACGATAATCCTATAATAGTATCGCATTTTATTCCTTTCTAGGCGGTCGATAACTAGGGTTGTTATTCTTTAGTGAACAGTAACTTAAAATAAATTTTTTTCTAACGCAAGCTTGTTTTGGTGTAAAAATAAATAATAGCTATGTATCGGAGTATTTAGGTTCTCCTGCGTAAAACGGGCTGGCACGCTCCGTGCGAGTTCCTCATAATGTATATTGAAACTATATATCGGAAGCACGGATTCCCCACAAATATCCCAAAGACCACCCTCGCGCCAGCCCTTTATGTGGAGATGTTGAGTGAAAAATTGTCGAAGCGGTTCGACAGTTACCGAATATTAAGCGGTCTTCGGACTGGATTCTGGGGCTAGTATTGTGTGTATTGTTTCGGTTGTTGAATTATGTTTTTTAAGGTAACCGTTCTTTTCAGGTTAGGCTTGACAGCCTATCTATGCGCGTATAATTTGAATTCAATGAAAAAGACTTGTGCCATCGCGTGGATTGTCGCAATTCTGCTTTCCGGTTGTAAAGAAGAACCGGAGAGAGTTGGGAATACTCTGGAAATACAACCGGAGACTACTATCGTTAGCCAGCGTTACGAACCGAAACTGCCTACGAGGATTATCGAAGTCGACGGCAATCGGATTACTGTCGAGGTCGCGGATGAGCAAGCGGAACGGCAGAAAGGGCTGATGTTCCGGTCTCATATTCCCGATACTATTGGTATGCTCTTTATTTTCGATGAGGAAAAACCTCATTCTTTCTGGATGAGAAACACCTCGATACCTCTGGCAATAGCTTTTATCGCGACGGACTCGACAATTACGGATATCAAGTGGATGAAACCACACGACGAGTCGCATTATTTTCCGTCTAAACCGATACTCTACGCCCTTGAGACTAATAGAGGCTGGTTTGTGAAACGGAATATAAAACCCGGAGCTAAAGTAGATTTCTGATAGCAGGAGGGGCAATTGCGAATAAAAAATCATCCTATACTCGAGTTTAAGCGGGGCCGGAAAGTGAATTTTACTTTCGAGGGCCGTCAGATGACCGGTTACGAGGGCGAGCCGATAGCCGCGCCTCTTCACGATGCGGGGATTATGGTTCTTCGGCATTCGATACGGTATAACCGTCCGCGCGGTTTTTTCTGCGCTATCGGCCATTGCAGCAGTTGCCTAATGGAGGTCGATGGTCGTCCTAATGTCCGCGTTTGTGTCGAACCGTTAAAGGAGGGCATGGTCGTTCGCCGTCAGAAAGGGAAGGGGGAATTAAAATGATTGAAACCCCCGAAGTCCTTATAATAGGCGGCGGTCCTGCGGGACTGGCAGCGGCGAGAGAAACTGTTAAGGCCGGTTGCGAAACCGTCATTCTCGACGACGCTCTCGAGCTCGGCGGTCAGTTGGTCAAACAAACGCATAAATTCTTCGGTTCCGAAATGGAATATGCCGGTGTGCGAGGTATATGGATATCGGAGAAATTACTCGCGGAAATATCGGATAGCCCGAATTTTAAATATTATCTACATACCGATGCCAGCGGGCACTACGAGGACGGCGTTGTAACGGCGATATACCGGGGCGAGAAGGTTTTAAAATTCAAACCGGCGAAGATAATAATCGCGACCGGCGCGACCGAGAAAACTATCCCGTTCCCGAATAACGACTTACCCGGCGTCTATGGCGCGGGAGCCGTCCAAACGCTTATGAACGTCTATGGCGTTCTGCCGGGAAAACGCGGGCTTATGGTAGGCGCGGGAAATATCGGACTTATAGTGAGTTACCAGTTGCGCCAGGCCGGCGTCGAGGTTGCCTGTATAGTCGAAGCGCTGGATAAAATCGGCGGATACTGGGTTCACGCCAGCAAAATCGCGCGTCTCGGAGTCCCGATACTCACGAGAACTACGATAACCGAAGCACTCGGCAAGGAACAGGTTACGGGGGCGATAATAACCGATATCGATGAAAACTGGCAACCAATCCCAGGGACCGAACGAGATGTCGAATGCGATTTCATATGTCTCGCAGTGGGTCTCTCGCCGCTGTCCGACCTTTTACGGCTCGCGGAATGCGAAATGGTCTATGTCCCGGAACTCGGAGGCGAGGTTCCTTATCGAAACGACGAGATGGAAACTACTACAGCCGGAGTCTACGTTGCAGGAGACGCCGGCGGTATCGAGGAGGCTTCGAGCGCTATGATAGAGGGCGCACTCGCGGGGCTTTCCGCCGCCAATTCGCTCGGGAAAAGCATTCCCGATTTCGGTGAGCGGAAAAACGGCTTTCTCGCGGAACTCGAAAATCTCCGAAGCGGGCCTATAGGGAGCCACATCCGAGAAGGCTTATCAAAGTGTGTTCTCAAGGAGAAATGATGCCATCGAAAATAGAAAGCACAGGAATCC
>QNEE01000004.1 GCA_003645085.1 bacterium
GCCGCATACTGGGGATATTTCGAGTGCGAGAACGACCACGCGATTGCCAACGCCTTATTCGACGCAGCTATCGATTGGGCATCACGGCAGGGTTGCACAAGGATTATCGGGCCGCTATCACCGTCCTCGAACGACATCGTCGGGCTTCTTATCGAAGGTTTCGGCGAGCCGCCGGTCATAATGATGTCCTATAACCCGCCGCATTATATCGAGCTTATCGAAAGCTACGGGCACAAAAAATGGAAAGACCTCTACGCCTGGCTTATCGACAAGCAGGAAATACCCGAACGGCTGGAGAAGATAATACCGAAACTCGAAAAGCGCGGGGGATTTTCCGTCAGGAATATCGACCCGAAGGATTGGGAGAACGAGGTCGAACGTGCGCGGACTGTTTACAACGAGTTCGAGCAGGTGAACGCTATTTACACGCCGATGACCGAGGACGAATTCCGGTTCACCGCGAAGGATTTAAAGCTCGTTCTCGATCCCGAACTCGTGTTTTTCGCGGAGGTCGATAACGAACCGGTCGGATTGTCGCTGACCGTGCCGGATTTCAATATCGCCTTGAAAGCTGCGCACGGAAGGCTTTTGCCATTAGGGATATTCAGAATAATGCTCGCTAAAAAGAGAATAAAACGAATTCGCGTTATGAGTATGGGTGTTATCGAGGGTTTCCGCAACAGGGGAATCGACCTCGTTTTTTATTATCGCACGTATATCAACGGGCTGAAGAACGGCTATACGAGTGCCGAACTGTCGTGGGTCGAGGAGGACAACAATGCAATGAACAACGTCGCCGTGAAGCTCGGCGCGAAGAAACATAAAACATATAGAATTTACGAGTATAAATTGTAATGCGCTTTTTAGTTACAGGCGGCACTGGTTTTGTCGGGTCGCATATCGTCGAGTGGCTTCTCGCCGACGGCGATTCCGTTGTAGTAGCGAAGCGAGAAACCTCGAATCTTCGCTGGCTGCCTATAGATAAAATCGAGCTTATCGACGCGCCGGTCGACCAGCCCGAGCCTCTTCGCCGAATTCTCTCCGAAGTCGACGGCGTTGTCCACGCGGCGGGATTGACGAAAGCGAAGCACACCGGGGATTTTCACAGGATAAACGCGGAAGGCACGCGCAGGCTGCTCGAATTATGCGGCGAGAATTGTGAAAATCTAAAACGGTTTGTCCTGGTTTCGAGTCAAGCGGCGTCCTGTCCGGGAAATGTCGATAATGCGGTTTGCGAAACTACACCCGAAGGCCCGCTTTCCGCCTACGGGCGAAGTAAATTAGCCGCGGAGCAGATAGTAAAAGAATTCGCGCCGGATATTCCGGTATCGATAATCCGTCCGCCGACAGTCTACGGTCCTCGAGACACGAATGTTTTCGCCTATTTCCGGTTGGTTAATAGAGGATTGCTCCCGTTCGCCGGCGACCCGGATAGGCAATTCTCGATAATTTATGTTAAAGACCTCGCAAAATCTGTTTCGATATTGTTGAGAAAATCGCACGAGTCGGGTTCGGTTTATTTCGTAAGCGACGGCGAGGTTCATACGTGGCGGAAATTCGGCGAGGCGGTCGCGAAAGCTCTGGGTAAAAATCCTGTAAAACTAAAACTGCCGAAATGGGCGTTCTGGCCCGTGGCGGCGGTCGCCGAATCGGCGGCGAAAATCAGCGGAAAACCGACGATATTATCATTCGAGAAAGTGCGAGAGATGTCGGTTAGCTGGGTTTGCGACGATTCGCTTATCCGGCGCGAACTGGAATTCGAATCGGAATACGACCTGGCTCGTGGAATCGAAGAGACTGTCGATTGGTATCGGACGGTCGGGTGGCTTTGATGTAATAGTCTAAAGAGGCTATCGATGGCAAAGAGTATCCTGATTGTAATTCTCTTGATTTCGGTTATCGCGATATTGGCGTATTATTTTTTGTTCATTTCCGACGATATTGAGATGGCGCGCGATTGGGCGAGGATGCAGTCGATTTATCTCAGGCAATTTAATGAATCGGATTCCCTTCGTATAGTCGCGGATTCATTGCTTTTCGCCCTAGAACGGCTTCGTGTGCAACTCGAGGCCCTCGACGAACCGGGGTATTATCTGGTTATCGATACTCGGGCTAAGAAATTTCAATTGCGTAAAGGGAATATGATAATCCGCGAAGGGCCATGCGGCGTTGGCAAGGGTTATCATAGCGCCGGCTCGAGAAGCTGGAATTTCGAGACGCCCAAAGGAGAACGGCATATTACAAGCAAGACGGTCAATCCGACCTGGCACCGGCCCGAGTGGTATTGGCAGGAACAGGGAAGGAGCGTTCCGAGCGATTTTATTACTTTTAGCCCCAATATGCCCGAATCGGAGCGCAGGGAGGCCTATCGGATTCTGTCCGGCTCGGAGAAGGAACTCGTTCGGTCGGTTCCGGGAGCACTTGGCAGGTATAGCCTCGGGCTCGGCGATGGTTATTACATCCACTACGGAAGGGGTCTCGGGCGCGCTGTTTCACACGGTTGCGTGCGCGTCGGCGCGTCAGATTTAGAGGTGATATACAATGCTCTCGAGGTAGGCGACCCTGTGTTTATTTACTAACTTTAAGCATTAATCGGTATCGAGAGACGGCCCCTGCTTAATTCACGACGCTATTTAGTGAGGACGATTTTCTTCGTTACTCTTGTATCCCCTATACAGGCTTTGACTAGATAGACGCCCGACGGTAACGAGTTGTTTGGAGTCCATATCAGGGGCGTCGGGCCCCGCGCTGAATCCGGACTGCGATTCTCTATATATCCACCGGTTTTATCGTCGGATTCAGCGCGGGGCAACGGCAGGTCGGCCACCAGGCGGCCGGTTATATCGAAGATTTGCAGTCCGACCTGCCGTGGCGACCGTCCGGTCGCACCGACGCCCCGACAATCGATTTTAACCGCCGAATTAAACGGGTTCGGATAAGCATCTAACGTCAATCGGTATGGTTGTTCTACGGGAGTATTTTCTATCGACATAACTGTATTAGTCGAAACGCCGATGTCGTCAAACTTACATTCGCGTGTGAAAGAACCGGTCCCGAAATTAGCCTCGAGATAGAAAAAGACCTGCGATTCCCCGGCGGCGTGTTCAGTAAAATCGATATTCATCGGTTGCCAGTCTCTTGTGGAGTCGGGCCCCATCGAATAGGTTACCGTGCCGGCGTATCCCGATGGTTCTATCCAGACATAAAAGCGCGCGAAATCGTAATCGCCCGGGTCGGCGGTGTTCCACATCCGGAAGGATAAAATTACCGAATCGGCGGTCGAGCAATCGATTAACGGAGTGCGGATGAAGTTTCCCCACCAGTCCGGCCATGACATCGGGCCAGAACCAATCGCGGAATCGCTCTCGAAACCGGGGCCGTAAACGAACATAGAATCGTTATACGTAGGCGCAAACCAGTATCCGCTGGGGCCTGATGTTCCCCATACAATTGTTACATCGTCCTCGAAACCTTCCGGACCGAACAACCAGTCGGCGAAAACCGCCGATACAAGTGAAACCAAAGCAAAGACAACAGGAAGCCGCATAGTTTCTCTTTCTATTTAATATAGACTACTCGTCTATAAGCTGTTTTTCCGCCGGAAGCTATATGAACGAGGTATACCCCCGAGCCGAGAGATTCATCCGGTCGCCATATCAGGGGCGTCGGGCCCCGCGCTGAATCCGGACTGCGATTCTCTATATGTCCACCGGTTTTATCGTCGGATTCAGCGCGGGGCAACGGCAGGTCGGCCACCAGGCGGCCGGTTATGTCGAAGATTTGCAGTCCGACCTGCCGTGGCGACCGTCCGGTCGCACCGACGCCCCGACAATCGATTTTAACCGCCGAATTAAACGGGTTCGGATAGACCGTTATACTCAATTTCTCCGGCTTATTAGAGCTTTCGCCGATATAATGTGTGCCCTCGACAAGATTATAAGTTGCGTTAGCGGCGACACTATAAAGCGTCTCGATTGTCCCTGAAGTCCATTCGATAATAACGGTATCCATAACCGCCGCGGAGCCGAGACCGAAATGCAGGACAGGCTCAGATTGAGAAGCGACACCGCCGTATTGCGTGCCGACCTCACGCATGAGCCAGAGCGTATCCGCGAGAACTCTAACTCTGGTGCCTATTCCGAGTTTGTTGCCGTCGGCGCCCTCGCAACGGAAACGTGCCCAGTTATTGGTCGTTCCCATAATAAGTGAATACTGGTTGTAATATATATCTTTCCTGCGGCATGTTTCGATAACGAGGTCGATATCGCCGTCGAGGTCGATATCCGCGAAACCGGCGGCGTCACAGCCATTGATGAATAGTCCCGCTTCTTCGGTAACGTCGCTAAAGGTGCCGTCGGCATTGTTGCGATAGAGCGTCGCGTAGGACCCCGGAGCCTTTCCAGTAATAAAAAGGTCGAGCCAGCCGTCGTTATCGTAATCGAAAAATAGCGGGATTGACTGCACGGTGCAAAATCCGATTCCGCGGGCGGCGCGTTCGTCGAACATATAATAATCGGGTGGACCGAGATTGGTGTAGAACATCGAATTATCCGCAGCAGGGATAGCCGGGTCCGAGACATCGTTGGCGACAAAAAGGTCCAGGTCGCCGTCGTTATCGAAATCGCCGAAACAGGCGCCGAGACTACGGCCGTAAATACCCCCGCCGTCGTTGATACCGTCCACGCCGTAGGCGTAAGCCATCTCCATAAAAGACCCGCCAGTATTCAGCCATAGGTAGTTAGGGTGGTAATGCGAGTTAGCGACGTAGATATCGGGATAGCCGTCGTTATTCCAATCGCCGAGAGCGATTCCGCTGCCGGAATGCGGAATAGCGAAGACTATACCCATTCCGACGAGGTTTGTAGCCTCGACAAAATAAGCGCCGTCGTTCCGGTAAAAGAGGTCGGGATAATAAGTGTATGTGGAATCCACCGGGTCCCAATATTCGGAATTTGCGACATAGAAATCCAAGTCGCCGTCGAGGTCGTAATCGAGCCAAGCCGCGGCGTCGGTGTAATACGGATTGGATAAATCGCCGGCAACGTCCGTAACATCGAAAAAAACGCTGGAACCGGAATTATTGGCGAAGAGTTTATCGGAACCGATAGCTCCCGCCAAAAATATATCGGGGTATTCGTTTAGGTCGAAATCGCCCCAGTAGGGATAACCGATTCCAGACATACCGGTGCTCGGCACGATAGTAAAGCTGCCGCTTTCGTTGCGGAAAAGATGGGTCCCGCTAGCCAAATCCGCGTCGCCGTCATAGTCGAAATCGTAAAGTGCGACACCGCTATGGGTGGTCGAAACCGCGGCGGAATCTCTCTCGAAAAGGTATTCATCCGGGACATGATAATAGGTGCCGTATGCCCGGATAGCGTAAGTTACCGGCCATTGGGTCGTATCTGGTGGAGACATCGGTCTGACATATCCGGAACCCGGAATATAAAGCCAACTGCGTGCCTCGACATCCTCTTTCCACGTTAGCAATAACCTCGGCCTGTTCGGATAAACAACCTCTCTGCCGACATAGCATTCCTCGAACGGCTCGAGATAGAACTTCTCCGGCAGAACGACATCGTGCCAACCGTAAGTCCCCGAATCTACAATATCGATAAAATGCGGGACTAACTCTGCGAATCCCGGCATCCTCATCGAATCGGAAACCCAGATATGAACCTCCAAAGAGCCGGCTTCCTGAAGATAAAAACTAACGGACGAAACCGAACAGGGATGAATTGCCTGTATTCTGAGCATTTCGCGCATCCCGGGCGATGGTGTGCTAAGATACAGACTCGGATAGCCGGTGTCGTATTCGAACCAGAACGGCTCGGTGTGTTCGAGATAATCGGTCGGTCTGAGCCTCTCTATACCGCGGTCGGGCCCGAAAACGACCGGTTCGGTTTCCAATTTGGCGCAATCGGCGGTGTTGGAAGCCGACACAACCGCTGTTGCCATAGCCAGAACGAATAAATAAAAGACCGTTTTTCTCATTTCCCCTCCTCAGTCCACAATGTTTTTTATTTCTTTTATACTGATTGTTTCCTTACCATAGGCTTTTAAAAGAAGCCTTATTCCGAAAACGGTAAGAATAATAAGGCAGATATATCCGGCCAGCGATAACAATGGATTACTCATATCCTCGGCTATTCCTCCTTTAATAAAGCCGAGCGTCCAAATAGATAGCGTTACGCCAAACCAGGGGCAGATAATATTCCCTACAATCCGATAAACAAGCGCCAGCAACACCCCGAGCAACAGCATAGCCGGGAAAACCGACCCGAAAAACCTGCTAATTTCGAGTATTTGTTCGGGCGCTGTCGGGTCGGCACCGAGAAAGGCGAACGGCATCAAACCATAGGCGATGCCGGATATCAAAATACCGGGAACCCACCCGATATCGCGCGAGAGTCTGCCCATCATATATCCGCGAAAAAGAACCTCCTCGGCGAAGGCATGAAATGCGCCTCCGAAAACTAAAACAAGTCCCGGTAAAACCTCGTTGCTCACCTTCAAATAACCTGCATACCGAGGGTCGAGACTGCGAACGCCCATAATCGCGAATCCAACCAGAAGTCCTACCGCAAGAGCGAGAAGCCCGTATCGGCGGGTTATTCCGAGGTCCTTAAGCTCGCCGCCCGACATCAGGGTCGCCAGAACGGCACCCAGAATATAAAAAAGGTCGAGGAACGGGATGACGAACCCGACAGTGCTTGAGTAAGCTTGAGGGTTTTTGACCAGAACTCGAATCAAAAATAACGTCGCCATCCCGGCCAGAAACAGCAAGAACGGCCCGATACTCCAGTGACTCGGTTTCCATCGGAAAGCGGGTGTTCGCCGTGCGCCGATAGGTATCAACGGAACTCCTTCCAGAGACGCTCGAATTCGTCGGAATAAACCCGGGCGATATTACCGTTTTTAACAACAATGACGTTTTCATTGTTCCGCGTTTCTGCGGAATTCGACCAGTTGTAGCTTCCGGTTATGACCGTTTTTCCGTCTATAATAGCGAATTTATGATGCATATATCCTCGAGAATCGTCGTATCTAACCGGGATACCCGAATCGGCGAGATACACGCTTTTACCGTATTTGCTGTCGATATTTCTGTCGTCCGCAACGACCCTTATTTTTACATCACGAGAATACGCCTGCACAAGAGCGCGGGCGAGTTCGAGATTGGTTATCGAATATATTGCGATATCGATATTATTGGTTGCCGACTCGATATAATCGATAATCATCTCTCTGCAATTTCCTCCCGGAGAAAAACAAACCTCGACCGTAGTCGAATCGAAAGCGGTATCGGAGACCTGAATTCCGGGAGAATCCCCCTGGCCGAAACAGTAACCTACAAATCCCGATAGAATAAAGGCTGCCATTATAGCGAGCCATAAAATTCCCCTTATGCCGGTTTTTTTCGGCATTAAGTTTTATGCTCCTTTTTCTGCGCCGCAGGGAATAGGATGTTATTCAATATCAGGCGATAACCGGGGGAATTTTTGTGGAGATTGAGGTCGGTTGGTGGGTCGCCGATAAAATGTGTGTAGTCCTCCGGGTCATGTCCTGCCAGAAATGTCCAGAAACCGCGGCCATAGTTACCGTGCAAATACTTGTGCACCGGACGGTTCTCGAACGTCGCCAAAACCGTAACGTTTTTCTTGACACAACTTGCCAGATAGGCGGAGTTTTGACCGAGAAAATCTTTAACCACATTAACATGGTTTTGTGTTAACATAGTAGGCACCGGGTCGTATTTAGCCGAGAAATCGAACAGGGTGAAATAATCGACGCCCTCGCCTCCGTATCCGGGTCTGGCCGGTTTTACATCGATATTCGAATGCTCATAAACCAGCGGGTTCGTTTCTATTGTAAAATTCTCGAAAGCGAGGCACTCCTCGAAATCGAGTTTAAGTTGTGCGTCCGGGTCGAGTGGGTCACCGTCGAATTCGGCGGGAACGATATCGACATTCCTCGCAGCCAAAGCGATATCCCAGGTATCGGTCGCGCTGCACATAGCGAATAAGAAGCCGCCTCCGGCAACGTAATCTCTTAGTTTCAAAGCGACGGCCAGTTTTAATTCGCTAACCTTGGTGAAACCGAGTTTGCGCGCCATTTCCTGATTCGTGGCCACATCCTGCTGATACCAGAGTGCATTGCGGTAGCTCGCGTAGAATTTGCCGTATTGTCCCGTAAAATCCTCGTGGTGTAGATGTATCCAGTCGTAGTTCTGTAGTTTGCCGGCGAGAACCTCGGCATCCCAGACGGTCTCGTATGGAACCTCGGCGTATGTAAGCGCGAGGGTAACGGCGTCGTCCCACGGTTCCTTATTCGGTGGTGTGTATATAGCTATTTTCGGCGCCTTTTCCAGCAGAACGACCTCCATATTGCTTTCCTCGATTTCAGCATATATACCGGCTATGGTCGCGCCGTCGATAATCTCGAATGCAACTCCCCTTATTCTACAAAGTGTCGTTAGAACGTCCTCCGCGGGCATCATAAAGCTGCCCCCGCGATAGTTTAATAGCCATTCGACGTTATAACCCTCGGAAAGGGCACTATAGGTAACTCCGTAAGCTTTCAGGTGGTCTGTTTGCGAGAGGTCCATAGGAATTAGCAATTTCTGCCCGAGAAGCGGGTGGGTAAACAGGATTAGCAATATAATAAAAAGGTATCTTCTCATTGTTATTCGTCTTTCTGCTTTTTCGGAAGCCATTTTTCGAGCCAGTCTTTGTTTTTCATACAATACCTGTTTCTGAATTCATCCAAAGGGATTTTTTCGATTACGTCCGTCTCGAGGTGTTTTATGACCAGTATTTCTTTGAAAAAGTCGACCTTCTCGATGACTACTCTGTCGCCGTCCGATTCGAACATCCTATCCTGTTGCGGGAATTTCCTTCTCGCTTCTTCGTAGAATTTTTGTTCGTAATCCAGGCAACAGAAAAGCCTTCCACATAAACCTGAGAGTTTTACAGGATTTACCGCGAGATTTTGGTCCCGGGCGAATTGCGTCGATATAGCGCTGAACTCCTTAAGCCATTTTGTGCAGCAGAGTTCCAATCCGCAAGGCCCCAGTCCGCCGAGTTTTCTAGTTTCGTCGCGAACGCCAATCTGTCTTAGCTCTATCCTCGTCCTATATGTCGCTGCCAGGTCCTTAACCAGTTCTCGGAAATCGACCCTGTGTTCGGCCGTAAAATAAAAGGTTATTTTGTTGCCGTCGAATTGCATCTCGACATCGACCAGTTTCATATCCAACCCTCTGAAGTCGATGAATTGCTGACAGGTGGTCATCGCCTCCTCTTCACGGTATCTGTTTGCAGCGAGCTGTTCGACCTCTTCCGGTTTGGCTTTGTGAAGTATTTCCAGCGGATATTTTCTCTGCGAAAGCCCCATCGCCTTCTCGGGGACCCGGGACTTAATTTGGCCAATATCGCGACCACGTTCGGCCTGAACTAGAACCCAATCTCTCTCCGCCAACTCGAGGTGATTTCTGTCGATAAAGTAGTCAACGCGGTCGCGCTTGAAACGGACCGAGTAATAATCCGGTTTTAATGTTGAAGCCTCGGTAGTATTCTTATCGTATTTTTCCATATATTTGAGAATGTTGGGAGTTTATTTCAAATGTGATTACGATTAGATATATTATATGAAATAAGCTTTCTAAATGCAAGGATGAATGCTTTAGGGGAATATCGGGTAAAGGAAAATGCTTTACCGACAAACTCCTTGACTTTTTAAATTTAAGTTAATTAATTATATAAATCAAGTATTATCCAATAATAACAAAACACTGGTGGAATGAAAATAGCAATTGGAAGCGACCACGGCGGGTTTGACCGTAAGGATTTCCTGTTAAAATCGTTGGGTGAGGATTACGATATCGTCGATGTCGGTGTTATCGACAAGGAAAAATGCGATTATCCGGTTTATGCCGAGAGGGTTGCCCGGATGGTCTCCGACGGTCGGGCCGATTTCGGTATTCTTGTTTGCACGACAGGTATCGGGATGTCTATCGCGGCGAACAAGATAAAAGGAATCCGCGCCGCACTGGTTTGCGACCCGGAACGCGCCCGCCTTACGCGGCAGCATAACGATGCCAATGTTTTATGTCTCGCCGGCAGTTCACAATTTATGGCGGATTCTGATGCTTTCAAAATCGCGAATATATTTTTGGAAACCGATTTTATCGGCAATAATCCTGGTGAGGAAAGACACGTTAGACGTGTAGGTCAGATAAAGACATTAGACGAAGGTAGCACTATTCAGAAAGGGGAAGAATGGCAAATTTGAAACAAACCGACCCGGAGATATTCGACTCTATCCAGAAAGAACTCGAGCGGCAGCGTGATGGTCTGGAACTTATCGCCAGCGAGAATTACACGTCGGCGGCGGTTCTCGAAGCCAATGGTTGTATTATGACGAACAAATATGCGGAGGGTTACCCCGGCAGGCGCTATTATGGCGGTTGCGATTACGTCGATATAGCCGAGTCTCTTGCACGCGAACGCGCGATGGAGCTTTTCGGAGCGGAGCACGCCAATGTTCAACCGCACAGCGGCTCACAGGCCAATATGGCCGTCTATTTCGCCGAACTCGAACCCGGCGATACTATTATGGGCCTCAACCTTTCGCATGGCGGGCATCTGACGCACGGCCATCCGGTAAATTTCAGCGGTATTCTATACAATATCGTTCAATATGGTGTCGATAAAGAGTCCGAACTTCTCGATTACGACGCGGTGGCTGAAATTGCGCACAAAAACAAGCCGAAACTCATAATGACGGGTGCGAGCGCCTACCCTCGGTTCTGGGATTTCGCGAAATTCCGCGAGATAGCCGACTCGGTAGGCGCGATACTCGTCGCGGATATGGCGCATTTCGCTGGACTGGTCGCGGCGGGTTTGCATCCAAGCCCGATTCCGGACAGCCATTATGTTACGACAACAACACACAAAACGCTTCGCGGACCCCGCGGCGGAATGATACTCTGTAAAGAGGATTTCGCTAAAAAGCTCGATAAAACCGTTATGCCCGGTATGCAGGGCGGCCCGTTGATGCACGTAATCGCCGCTAAAGCGGTGTGTTTGAAAGAGGCTATGACCGACGAATTCAAGTCTTATCAGCAGAGGGTGCTCGATAACGCGAAAGCGCTGGCGAAAGCGCTCGAGTCCGGCGGGCTGAGGCTCGTTTCCGGCGGGACGGATAACCACCTGATTCTCGTGGATTTACGCCCGAAGGGTATCACCGGTAAAGTCGCCGAAAACGCTCTGGATAAAGCAGCGATAACGGTCAACAAAAACACGATACCGTTCGACCCGGAAAAGCCGTTCGTTACCAGTGGTATCCGTATCGGCACGCCCGCCGTAACCACTCGTGGTATGGGAACTGCTGAAATGGAAACGATAGGCGGTTGGATTATCGAGGCTATCGACAATGTCGAGAACGATACAAAACTCGAACAGATTAAACAGAAAGTAGTCGAGCTTTGCAATAAATTCCCGATTTATCCGGAATTGTAGGTAGCTACAAATAAGCAGAACTTACTAATATATAAGAAAGACCGGTGTGTCGGGAAATAAAAAAGGAGAAAACGATGCCAGTATTAAAAGCAGTCTATGATGAAAGGCTTACGGAGTTCCTTGAGAAACTAGGATTACTTTCTCAAATCCTAGGCGGCTCAATAAGATGCCATCAATGCGGGAAGGTTATAACTATCAAGAACTTCGGTTCTGTAAAAAGGTTAAATGGTGATTTGGTTGTTTTTTGCAATACCCCTGAGTGTATAGCCAATAGCCTTAAAGAACCTGAGATTATAACCGATAGCCCCAAAAAGACAGACTAATGGATTGGGCTTCAATATTCGTCGGCGGAATAGTCGGTGCAATAATAGGTATAATCCTTGCGGCGGTTCTTACGAAAGTCTGGAATTTCTTTTTTGTGCGCGAATTTAGAAGCAAAGTTATCTGGGTATTAGCGAAGGTTTTTAAGACACAGACACTCGAAACTAAAAGTATAAAAACGGACATTGAAACCTACCTTAATGAAGAAATAAAACTTTCAAATAAAAGGTCATTCGGTAACGATATACTCGTAAACGATAAAATTAAAATCGTCTGGGTCAGGGTTGAAGCGGATGAAGGTATTTCTCTCGAAGAGGGAGAAACTATAATCCGCCTCGGCTATAATATGGATAAGACAAGGAACTATATCGAAGCTGTTATGCGCTATTTGGATTATGGTTTTATCCCAGCTACCAAACCGTATCTCGATGAAAACCTTCGGACAGCCTTGAAACTCGAATTTATCCATCAGGCTATGCTCGATAAAGGGGACAAGGCTTTCAAATACTATAACGAGCATTACCTTGCCCAAAAACTCGGGAACCAGCTAATCAGGGACTATATGGATAAATCCGGGGTTATAAAACGAAAAGGGTTCTTCACCCCGGTTCTTTTAAGAGAGATAAACCTATTGGGCGGTAGATTAGCACGGGGCAGGCAAATCAGGACGACCCAACTCGACCAAGAGATAGAAGAGTTTATTGAGTTTTTGTATGATATAGCGGACATCGACAATTATAGGAGCCAACACGGTTCCGACCCGCCATTAGCCTTTATAAATAACAACATTAAAACCGAGATAATGCTCGTAATGCGTTCAGACGCTAATGATATACAAAAGCCTGTCGATGGTGTAGGCTATTGGATGGCTCGAGGCGTTAAATCTCTTTACATAGCTGGTTTAGGCTTTAATAAGGATATCGCGATTAAGGTTTATAATAAAGGTTTTAACCGTTACAAAGCACAATTTGGATTAATAGCGAATGGCTGTATCGATATAGAAGTCGAATTCGAAGATGGCATCCGAAAAGAAGGGAAGATTTGTCTTATAACGAGGCAATAAACTCCTTATCCCATGGACATTACTACGGCGATAATTTATAAAGTTATATGAAGCCCCCGGAATGGTTAGTTTCGATGTTCGAGCGTCGCGCCCTTAAACGGGCGAAAGACCTCGAATTCAGCTTCCCCGGCGCGCTGAACGCTCTCGAAAAAAGTGTGATATTGTGGCCGGCCGAGCCCGACGAAGCCGCAAAGGCAATCGCTTCGGGTATAAAAAGAGCATTGGGGAAAAAGATTAGGGCGATTCTCAGTTTTTCCGGCGAGGTTCCGTTTCCGGGAATCGAGCTTATACGGCTCGATAAGAGCGATATAGGGTTTTTAGGTTACCCGAAACGTTCAGCGGTGAGGAAGTTAGAAGCTTTCGGCGCCTCGATAGACCTGAGTCCCGAATTCGAGCTGAACCTGTCGGTCCTACCGCTATGGGCCGATATTAAACTTCGCATAGGTAGAGACAGTTTGTTCGCCGGCAGCGCATATAATATAATAATCTCCGGGAAGACGGGTATGGAAATAGAAACGCTCTTGAATGCGAAGGAATGCGGTAGCTATGAGAAAGCAATATGATAAGAAGAGAATTCCGGCGCATTACTCGCTATCCGTAATTGTGCCGGCCTATAATGAAGTCGATAATATCGAGCCTCTGGCAAGGGAATTCGACGATTTTCTTTCCGGACAACGTTTCCGCGCCGAGGTTATCGTTGTCGACGATGGCTCCACCGACGGCACTGCCGATAAGGTTCTCGAACTTTCCGAAAAATACGATTTTCTTAAACTTATCCGGCATAAACATAATCTCGGTAAAACAGCCGCGATAAACAGCGGTTTCACCGCGAGTAGGGGCAAGCGTGTTTGCATTTTCGACGCCGATTTGCAATACGACCCGCGTGATATCAAGCGTATGATGGACAAACTCGACCGTGGTTTCGGTATTGTCGCGGGAATAAAGAAAGGGAAATACCAGAAGCCTTTCATCAGCAAAATATATAACGGCCTGACTCGGCGGCTTTTCGGTATTAAGGTCAAGGATATGAACTCCTTGAAGCTTCTTAGGCGGGACGTTATGGCCGATATTTTCCTGCGCAAAGACTGGCACAGGTTTATGGTCGTTCTGGCGGCGCAACGCGGATATAAAATAGCGGAAGTGCCGGTAACACTGCGTCAGCGTAAATTCGGCGAGTCCAAATACGGCGGTGTCGGGCGTGTTTTTATCGGACTTACCGACCTTATCGCGGTCTGGTTAGCAGAACGCGTTTTCAAAAAGCCGATGCTTATATTCGGGAGTTTCGGTGTCGTAAGTCTCGGACTCGGTTTTTTTCTGGCCCTATTTATCCTCGTAGTAAGACTTTTCTTCGATTGGGGTTATCCACCGCTGCAGACAATCCTTATTCTCCTTGTATTGCTGGGCGGTATCTCGTTGACTCTCGGTTTTCTTGCGGAGGCGATAGCGAATCTGCGCGATAGAATCGAATTCCTTATGGCAAAAAGCGGTATCCACGAGACTCCACATATCGAAACGGCGAGGAATTCAAAGAGCGTAACTAGTAAGAAGTCCGCTCAAAAAAAACAACCGGAGCGTCGAGAAAGCTATCCGAAGAAACGACCTGGCGAAAATTCTCGGTCTGAAACGCAATCCAAAAACAAGGGTTTTCGCAGCGAAAAAACCGAACGGCATCGAGAACAGACAGAACCGCAGACCGAGAAGAAATCGAGCAGTATCGAGGTTTTGCCTCACTCTGAAGAACCGTCGTGGGGGCGACGAGGAAAGCGCACCAAAACGACGGTTACGAAAGGGATTGAAAATCCCGACGTTTTTAAAAACGTGGTAGATATGGCCAGAAAGAAATTCCACGGTAGCGCATATACCGGCAAAACAACTGAAAGGACGGAGGACGGCGATGAGCAACGCGATTAAAAATATACTGGTTACCGGAGGCGCGGGCTTTATAGGAAGCCATTTGTGCGGAACTCTGCTCGATAGAGGTTGCAGAGTTACGGTAATCGACGACCTATCGACAGGGCGGATGGAGAATATCGCGCCGCTTCTGAATCGCGCCGGGTTTTTATTTTTCAAAAACAGTATTATGAACAAGGGTTTGATGGACCATCTGGTTTCCGAAACCGACGAGATATACCATCTGGCCGCTGTGGTAGGTGTCAAGAATATTGTAGAAGACCCGGTGCGCACGCTCCACACGATTATAGTGGGCACAGACACCGTTCTCGAACTCGCGCACGCACACGGCAACAAGAAGGTGTTTATCGCGAGCACTTCCGAGGTCTACGGCAAATCCCCGGATTGCCCTTATTCTGAAGAGGACGACCGCGTCCTCGGCTCGACTACTCGCTCTCGGTGGAGCTACAGTTCGGCAAAGGCGGTCGACGAGTATATGGCTCTCGCGTATTTTAATAAAGAGAACCTGCCGGTCGTTATCGGTAGGCTTTTCAACACTGTCGGCCCGCGACAAACCGGGCAATATGGTATGGTTTTGCCGCGCTTTGTCAGACAGGCGCTAACAGGCAGTCCTATCACAGTCTACGGCGACGGCGGACAGTCGAGGACGTTCAGCTATGTCGTCGACGTCGTCGGGGCGATAATCGAGCTTATGGATTATCCTCCGGCGATGGGAGAGATTTTCAATATCGGCTCCGAGGAAGAGATTACTATTATGGAGCTCGCCGAGCGTGTCAAAACGATTACAGGCTCATCCTCCGATATTATAACTATAACCTACGAAGAGGCCTACGGCGAGGGTTTCGAGGATATGCAGCGACGTGTCCCGAATATCTCGAAGATACGCGACGCTATCGGTTTCGAGCCGAAAACCGCTCTCGACGACATAATCCGGGCTGTAGCGGAATGGATAGAAAAAACCGGAAGGGCGTAATTGAAACTCTCGGTAATCATACCGGTCTATAACGAGAAATCGACTATCTCGGAGGTTATCGAGAAGGTCCGCGAGGTGCCAATCGATAAGGAGATAATAGTCGTCGACGACGGCTCGACGGACGGCACCGGAGATATACTCGACAAACACGCCGACGACCCGATAATTACGGTGCACAAGTCGATGGTGAATTTCGGCAAAGGCGCCGCGGTAAGAATAGGTTTCGAATACGCCACCGGCGACGCTGTAATAATCCAGGACGCCGACCTCGAACTCGACCCGAACGAATACCCACAGCTTCTCGAACCGATAGAACGCGGCGAAGCAGATGTAGTCTATGGCAGCAGGTTCAAAAACCTGAAACAGAAGGTTAAATTAATAAACCTTCTCGCGAACAAGTTCCTTGTGTTTTTGACAAATATCCTATACCACGCAAAACTCACCGATATGGAGACGGCGTATAAGGTTTTCCGTATCGATGTGGTCAAAAGTATAAAGCTCAATTCGATGGGTTTCGAGTTCGAGCCCGAGGTTACCGCACGCGTTCTTCGCGCGGGTTTCAAGATAGTCGAAGTCCCGATAACATACCATCCTCGCACAGTCGAAGAGGGCAAAAAGATAGGGTGGAAGGACGGATTTAGGGCGATTAGCATTTTATTTAAATATAGGTTTAGAGGTTAAGGTTATGAAGGAAGTTTGCTGCAATCTATGTGGTAATTGTGAATCTTTATTTTTCAAAAGATTGGGAAAGTCGAGTATAGTCAGGTGTAACAATTGTGGATTGTATTACCTAAATCCCCAACTGGAAGAAAAAGAGCTCGATGAATTATACTCGGAAGCCTATTTCTCAAGTGAGGATTCCGCGGTATCGGGATACGATAATTATACTTCCGATAAAGAAAATATTATACTGACAAGCCATAGGAAACTAAAGGTAATCGAGAAATTCCTCCCTCATAAAGGGGAGTTATTGGATATCGGTTGTGCTGCCGGCTTCTTTTTGCTTGCAGCGCGTCAGAGAAATTGGAAAGTAAAGGGTGTCGAATATTGTGATTATGTAGCCGAAATAGGGAGGGAGAGTTATAATCTAGAAATTACTACTGGAACACTGGAAACGGCCAATTACGAAGATAACCAATTCGATTGCGTTACTATGTGGGATTTAATAGAACATTTACCGAACCCTATGGGAAGTTTGGCCGACGTTAATCGGGTCCTAAAGCCTGGCGGTATCCTCGCTATAATGACACCGAATGTTGACAGTCTAATCGCTAAAATTTGGGGCAGGAAATGGCTTCTCTGGAATAGAACCGACCATATGTTCTTCTTTTCGCCTAAGACTCTCAATAAGATGTTGGAAAAAAACGGTTTTAACGTAGTGCTTCTAAAGAAAATAGGTTTAGGAGGTAAATATGTATCAATCGATTTTATCTTCAGTAGGCTAATTAAATATTCTAAATCCTTATTTTCCTTCTTTCGAAATTTTGTAAACAAAATAGGAATTGGCAAGGTTACGATTTTTGCAGATTGGGGGGACAACTTCGTTGTCCTGGCCAGGAAAGCCAATAATAAATAAGGAATACACTCAGGTTGAATCACTTTCTTACAATCGATTACGAAGAATGGTATCACGTTCATTATCCCGGATTGGAAAAATCGAGGGCTCCAAAATTAATCAACAGAATAGATGTTACTACGGGTTATCTATTAGAATTACTTTCCACAACGGATTCGCAGGCGACCTTTTTCGTTTTGGGTGAAATAGCACAAATGCACCCCGAATTAATTGTGGAGATTCATAACGCGGGGCACGAAATTGCTTGCCACGGTTGGGGCCATGAACTTATTGATGAGCTTACCCAAAGCGAACTTGAAGAATCGATAATTAAAGCCAGAGATGTCCTTGAAAACACGGTCAACGAAAAAATAAAGGGATTTCGCGCACCTAATTTTTCCGTAAGCCCCTCGAACATCAAAAAGCTTCTTGATGTTTTAGAAAAGTGCGATTTTGTATATGATTCGAGTGTTTTTTCTGGTAAACTCTATTATGGCGGAATTAAAGATGCTCCCCCCTTCGAACATATATTTACAGGCTATAATATTATAGAGTTCCCGCCTTCTGCTGGCAATTTTCTGGGTATTAATTATCCGTTAGGAGGATTTTATATTAGGTTGCTTCCTGCAGGAATTATTAGAAAAGCGATATATAAAATTGAAAAAAAGAATAAAAGAGCGAATATCTATATTCATCCAAAGGACCTGGATTCCGAAAACCCAAGCCTACCCGCAGGGCCGATTATCAATTGGATACACAACGTAGGTTGTGGCAAGTCAAAAGCGAAGTTTAGAGAATTATTGAAATCGTTTCGATTTATATCGATATCTGAAGGTATAGCCGGTAAGGTTCAAGATGCCAAAGAAGAAGAAAAAACCGATAAATAGAAAAGCACTTAACCGGAAAACCGGTAAGGTCGATATTTTTTTATTCCTAGCTCTGTTTTTCTGGCTTCTCCTGCTTGTTCTGATATTCGACCCTACACCTTTTACGGGAGGCGATAATGCGCATTACCGGGCTCTCGCTGAATCGATTCTCGAAGGCAACTTTAACAGAATTTATGAACCTGGAGCTCCGCCGGAAACCTCTACTCCTCCAGGATACCCGTTACTATTAGCACCTTTTTGCGCAATATGGCCTGATAGCTTTATTCCCCCGAAAATCGTTCTCAGTCTGCTCACTTACTTGGGGGCGCTTTTTATTTCTTATAAACTTTTTAGGTTCTATGGGGTAAATAAATGGATTGCATTAGGTATTCCTACCCTATTAACAGTAAACATAAGAATCTCAGAATTCTCACATTGGTGTTTAACTGAAGCCCCTAGTATGTTTTTTGTTGTGCTCGCAATATTGCTACTCGAGATTTCGTTTCGGGATAAGAACACTATTTTATTTATCATTTCTTCGGTTATAGCGGTTTTCGCCGTTTATGTTCGACTTGCCAACCTACCACTCGTTGTCGGTTTTTTCTTATATATAATATACCGCAGAAAGTGGAAAAAGTTGGCTCTTTTTTCAATAATCGCTTTTTTGGGTTTGTTTCCATGGGGAATCTGGACGTTCTCAAAAGGTTCCAGCGGTTCAAATTTCTATTTTCAACATCTGTTATCAAACGAAGCTGGCGGGACTAATGAAGTTATGGGTTTTAAGGACCTGTTTTTCCGTCTCTGGGGGAATTTTAGAACATATACTTTTGGGCATCTTCCTAATCTTCTTTTTGCTCCCTTTATTAGCTCATATAGCAAAACTATAGGATTAACTACGATTATTGGTATATTGTTTACTCCAATATGGCTAGCAGGTATTGTAAAGCGATTGCAGAAAAAGAACGTAATTGTAATACCTTTTATAATTATCCCATATTTAATTATGCTGTATTTTTGGGCGCATCCCAGATGGTCATGTGTTAGGTATTTGGTTGGAGGCGCCCCTCTTTTCTTGTTCGCATATTTTGAGGGTCTCGACTATCTAAAAAATTGGGTTAAAGAACGAATAGTCCATTATATCAAAATCGCATTAATGTTATTATCGATATTTATCGCACTTTTTAATTTCTTTCCGGATAGTTACACCAAATTGAATTATCTTCCTTCTGTAAAGAATAATATTAAAAATATAAACCTGTATCTCAAAGGATACGCATTTCCAGGATACCCAATAAGCATGACTCGATTTATTGAAGCATGCAGATGGATTAAAGGAAATACGCCCTACGATGCCATACTAATTTCTAGAAAACCCAAACTCAGTTATATGTGGAGCAGGCGTCCAAGTAAATGTTATAAACTTGTTCCTAATAGTCGCGCTATTATAGCTGATATTGATTCATCGAATATCGATTTTATATTAGTCGATAGTTTTATGCCTGATACCTATAATTATCTTATCCCCGCAATCCAAACTTATCCCCATCGTTTTGCATTAGTCTATAAAACCGCTCCGCCGGAGACGTATGTTCTCAAGGTGCTGCCGGAATCCGAAACATCTTCTTTTTCACCGGTCGACTCGAATACGACACGATGAACTTCGAGACGCTTCATATAGTTACGGCTTTTCCAAGAAGTGAACAGGAGGTTACTATTACTCCGTGGCTCGTGGAAACGCTGCGACGACTGAAAGACCGGAGGATAGGGGTAACGGTCTTAGCGCCTTCATATAAAGGCCTCGGCGACCAGACTCTCTGGGGAATTCCCGTTAAACGGTTTCGATATTTTCCGAAGCGTTGGGAGGACCTGACCCACGATGTTGCGACCCCGGTCAAACTCCAGCAAAAACCGCATTACGTGATTCAGTCCGGGATGCTCGTGCTGCGTAGTATATCCGCCGCGAAAAAATTGGCTCTGGAGATTCGGCCCGATATAATCCATGTTCATTGGCCTTTTCCGTTCGCGATTCCGGGAGCGGCGGCGGCGAAAATATCTCGGGCTAAACTCGTTCTTAAATTCTATTCTGCGGAATTGGTTTTTTTAAAAAAACGCGCCGGATTTTTATCTAATCTGATTAGGAAACCCATTAATAAAGCCGACCTTATTCTGGCGAACTCCAGTTATACCGCCGCGCTTTTCAATCAGTTTTACCCCGGCAGAGAAATAGAGGTTCTGCCCGAGGGTTACTTTGTCCCGGAATCGATAGATGAAAACGAGGGTCTCTCGAAGTCCGACCCGCCGGAAATCCTATTTGTGGGGCGTTTTGTTGAACGGAAGGGTATCGATGTTCTAATACGGGCTTTCGAGCTGGTTAGAAAGCGTATCGAGTCGCGATTAGTTATTGTTGGCGGAGGTCCTATGGAAAACGAGCTTCGCCGGTTGGTCTCGGAATTGGGGCTCGACGGTTCGGTGGAATTCGCTATCAGGCTGCCCGAGGATGAGTTGGATTCTCGATATAGAAAAGCGAGCGTATTCGTTCTTCCGGCAATCTACGACCGCTATGGCGATACGGAAGGACTCGGGATGGTTTTGATAGAGGCCCTCGCGCGGCGGACACCGGTTGTTGCCAGCCGCGCCGGCGGTATTGTGGACATCGTGCGCGATAATCAAACCGGCTTGTTAGCCGAACCGGGGAATCCGGATGAATTAGCCGTAAAAATAATCGAGATTTTGAGCGATTCCGACAAGGCGCGAAATCTCGCAGAAACAGGTTTCGAATATGTTCGGAAGCAGTTCGATTGGGATAACGTCATAGAGAAACTTGTCCTTAAATATAAGCGTATTTTGGAAAATTCCACAAGATAACGGAAAGAAATCCCCATTCTTTCGGTCGACCGAGACAGTAGAGTTCAAAACCATTAAAACTAAATTTTCTATTGTTGAAAACGCAGATTAAGACATTACTTTCCCAAAAATGGGTTTCGTGGGCAATCACTATAATCGTGGTCGGTGCTGTCGTGTTCGGACTTGTCCGTATTATAGCGCGCGATTGGGAGAAGATTACCGATTACCCCTGGCGAATAAACGGCTGGTGGCTCGCGAGTAGCATTGTCCTTAACGGACTGGCTATCGCGTTTTCCAGCAAGATTATGCATAGGGTTATCAAAGCGTTCGGCGCTAAAATCCGTTTTTTGAAATTTCTTTATATCTTCTGGCTCGCGAATATCGGTCGTTACGCCCCCGGTAAGGTCCTTCTGGTTGTCGGGATGCTCGTTATGCTCAAGCGTCAGGGCATAGACCGCAGAATTACATTATCTTCGATGGTTATTTTTCAGGGAATGAGTGTTTTGATGGGAGGTGTGGTCGGAGTCGCGTTAATGGGACCCGCTTTTCTGAAAGAGATATTGCCGGCTATTCCCGGCTGGATAATCGTCCCTATTCCGATTATCGGTTTGATTATATCTTTCCCGAAGGTTTTCGAGCGCATAATTAATTGCTTTCTCAGGCTAACCGGGCGTGAACAGATAGAATACAAACTCCCATTGCGCGACTGGTTGGTTGTTTTGTTTGCTTTTGTTGTAATGTGGATTGCCTTTGCGGCGAGTTTTGCATTTCTGGTGAAAGCGGTTACGCCGCTTACGTTTTCGGATTTTCCTTATGTCGGTGGAGCGTTCCTCGTGGCCTATGTGATTGGGTGGGTTATTTTGATTATACCGGGGGGGCTCGGTGTTCGGGAGGGAGCAATAACGTTACTTCTATCTGCGGTTTTGCCGAGAGGCGTCGCCGGGATAATAGCTGTCGTATCGAGACCGTGGACACTCGTAACCGAGTTGTTGCTTCTTGCGATAGTAGCATTGGTATATCGAGTGATAATGCGCGGGGAGGCTGTTATTATTAAGAACGACAGCGTTAGCAAAAAGGTGGCAAATGGTTCGGTATAAATGTAGAAATCCAAAATCCAAATGCCAAATGAAATCCAAAGCTCAAAATCCAAAATATCTGAGGCGCATCGGTTTTGCTATTTAGTCATTTGGATTTTTTTGAACTTTCCTCCTTGCAAAAACGCATTCGATGAGGTATCATTCGACAATGATAGAAATGAGAGAGTGGAGAGCAGTGGGCGCACACGGCACACAGCTCACAACTCACAGCGGAACGGATAACGGATGAAACTAATCGGCGGAATATTAAAAAGCATTCGGCCACATCAATGGATTAAGAACCTTTTTCTGTTCGCGGGGATAGTCTTCTCGGGGCAGTTCTTTCATCCCGATGCGTTCGTTCGCTCCATCGCCGGTTTTATCGCGTTCTGCGCGCTCGCAAGCGGGACATATCTGTTGAACGACGTCGTCGATATCGAGTCCGACCGGGCGCACCCGGACAAGAAAAACCGCCCGATAGCGTCGGGGATTGTGCCGGTCGGTCTATCGGTCGCGGTCGGGATAGCTCTCCTTTTCGGCGGGCTGGCGATTTCGTTCGGACTCGGGAGTCGTTTTCTGGCGATTTCCGCTGGCTACGTTTTCCTTCAACTATTATATATCTTTCTTCTTAAGAATCAACCGGTGCTGGATATTCTTGCCGTGTCTGCGGGTTTCGTGATTCGCGCTGCGGCGGGAGGTATCGTTATCGATGTCCCGATATCGTCGTGGTTGCTGGTTTGCACGAGCCTTTTAGCATTATTCTTAGTTACCGAGAAACGTCGTCAGGAACTCGCACGAATCGAAATCGAGAACGGCGAGCTCCAAAGTAGGCCGTCGCTGCGAAATTATTCCGTCGGTTTCCTCGACAATATGGCGATGATTGAAATCGCCGCCACGATGGTCGCTTATATGCTCTATGTCTTCTCAGTGGAGACCCGTGCGAAATTCGGCTATGGTATGGGTGCGACGATACCGTTCGTTTTTTACGGCTTCTTCAGGTATCTGTGGCTCGTTCATATAAAAGGCAAGGGGGAAGCCCCGACTAAAATATTCTTAACCGATATATCATCGATAATTAACCTGTTTTTTTGGGGTTTTACCGTGTTTATTATCGTCTATTTAACGAAATAGAATCGAGACGGCTATATGATATCTATGTCGAGAGCAGCGATTGCCCGAACGAAACCGGAGAATGATAATTATGGCTAAATGGCTTGTAACCGGCGGTTCCGGATTCCTCGGAATAAATTTAATTAGATATCTGCTCGAGCGAGGCGAGGAAATCGTCTCTCTCGACCTTCAGCCTTTTACTTATGAAGATTGCAAAGATAGAATAGTCCATATCCAGGGCGATGTTCGTAACAAGCCGACTGTCGACCGGTGTATGGAGGGTGTCGATATAGTTATGCACGGTGCGGCGGCGCTGCCGTTATACCCTAAAAAGGACATTTATACGACCAATATCGACGGCACGGCGAAGGTTTTCGAGTCCGCGTTGGAGCACGGAGTCCATCGAGGGATTTATATTTCTTCGACCGCCGTTTACGGCCTTCCAGACCATCACCCGATTTACGAGGACGACCCGCTTATCGGAGTCGGGCCTTACGGCGAGGCGAAAATAGAGGCCGAGAAAATCGTGCGGATGTTCCGCGAAAGAGGAGCAACAATTACGACTATTCGGCCGAAATCATTTGTTGGACCGGAAAGGCTCGGCGTTTTCGGAATTTTTTACGAGTGGGCGAGCGAGGGACGCAGTTTCCCGATGATAGGTCGCGGAAACAATCTATATCAACTTCTCGATGTCGAGGACCTATGCGAGGCTATATATATCGCCGCCAACTTCGAGAATAAAGCGCAGGTGAATACCGAATTCAATATCGGCGCAAAAGAATTCAGCACGATGAAAGAGGATTATCAGGTTGTGCTCGACAGGGCGGGATTCGGCAAGAAAATCAAGGGGTCTCCGGCAAATCTGGTCGTTTTCGGGCTTGAAATACTGGAACTACTTCACCTTTCGCCTCTATACCCGTGGGTTTATAAAACCGCGACAAAGGACTCTTTCGTTTCTGTCGAAAAGGCCGAAAAGGTTCTCGGATTTACTCCTAAATACTCAAACAAAGATGCTCTGCTTCGCAACTACGAATGGTTTCTTGCCAATGTAGAGAAATTCAAAAGCGGCGCGACTCAGGACGGTATAACGCACCGCGTCCCGTGGAAACAGGGGATTTTGGGTCTTGTGAAGAGACTTTTCTGAGTTGCGATAGACTCGTCGCGGGGAAGGCTGTTCGATAAATACTAATAGGGCAAAAGGCAAAAGGTTGGGGCGAACGCCATTCATCAAAAAAACTAAAGAATAAGAACCGTAACCGAAAACGAACAAAAAGCCCTGGCCGCGTTCGCGATAGGACTACGCGAGGAATTCCCCGGCGTGAGGCGGTTTCTGTTCGGCTTTAAAGCCCGCGGCGACGATAAGCCGTATTCCGACATCGACATTATGGTCTTGCTTTCCAAATGCGATTCGTTTATACTTAAAAAAATCGACGATATCGACCACGAGGTCGATGCGGAGTTCGATGTCGTTCTGACAACAATAGTCGGCTTAAACATCGTCATTGCGAGGAATGGAATGACGAAGCAATCTCATCGAATAAACTAAAAGATTGTCGTGCCCTTTGGGCTCATAATGACGTTTTTCGCCAAATTCGATGGTAAAAAAGTTCACCAGTTTTACCGAACGATAGGCCGAAAGATAATGGCAACCGATAACTTTATATCGAATATCCTGGTCGTTATGCCTATGGTCAACGAGGAGGGCAACATAGGCCGCATCGTGCCGGCGGTGCTCGAGCAGGGGCCGGAGTTCAATATTCTTATCTGCGAGGACGAATCGACCGACCGGACACCTGAACTCGCAGAGGAACTGAGCCGTAAATACCCCGACCGTGTATCGGTCATTCACGGCAAACGCGAGGGTCTTGGCCCCGCCTACGTTCGCGGATTCAAATGGGCGCTCGAACGTGATTATAAACTCATATTCGAGATGGACGCCGATTTTTCGCACCAGCCGAAGTATTTAAGACCGATGGCCGAATTGGCTATGACCGACGGTGTCCATATGGTTGTCGGCAGCAGACGCACCAAAGGCGGCGGCGTCGAAAACTGGGACTGGTATCGAAGACTGCTGTCGTGGGGAGGAAGTATATATACGAGGCTTATCACTGGTCTTCCTGTTAAGGACGCGACAGCGGGTTTCGTAGTCTACCGCAGGGAGGTTCTCGAACATATCGACCCCGCCAAACTTTCCGCAGGCGGTTACGCATTCCAGATAGAAACCAAATATCAGGCCTGGAAACTCGGCTATAACATACGCGAATACCCGATTATTTTTCCCGATAGAGAGGTTGGCGAAACGAAGCTTACGAAAAAAATTATCGGCGAGGCTATCACAATGGTATGGAAATTGCGGTTCGGTAAAGCAGGCAAAATTTCCCGGAAAGGCGAATAAATGGAACCGCAAAAGGCAACATCTGCCGCGACCGATGTGCTATCGCGGCAAACAGTTACACTTAGAAAGCTCTCCGTTATCGTATTATCATACAATACTCGTGAGACGACTATTCGGTGTATTCGCTCCCTTTTCAAACACGCGCCGACAACCGCCGAATTGGAGACTGTCGTTATCGACAATGCCAGCAGCGACGGTAGTGCAGAAGCAATAGCGAGGCTGTTCCCAAGAATAAAACTAATCCGAAACGCAAAAAACCGTGGATTCGCTGCGGCATGCAACCAGGGTATCCGTAGTTCGGACGGCGATATACTGCTGCTTTTGAACTCCGATACCGAACTGACCGACCAGTCGCTCGACATTATGCTCGATTTTCTGGAGCGCAACTCGGATGTCGGAATTGCGGGTGGTGCTATGATTGGCCCCGACGGCCGACATCAGACCTCGTGTCAGCATTATCCATCCTATACAAATTTGCTTTTTTCAAAACAATCGCTTTTTATGTCTTTCAAGGCCTTCAGGAAGAAATACTCGAAATACCGTAGAATTCCCGGCGCCATAACCGATGTCGATGCGGTAGCGGGAGGGTTTCTGTTTATCAGGCGCGAGGCGTTGAGAAAAGTCGGTCTTCTCGACGAGCGGTTTTTCTTTTATGTCGAGGATGTCGACCTCGCCAAACGTATGACCGATGCAGGCTGGCGCGTTGTCTATGTTCCGGCGGCGAAAATTTTACACTACGGTGGAAAATCCACGTCGCTGAAGCCTGCCAAAAGCTACTGGTGGCATCATCGCAGTCTTTACCGATATTTTAAGAAGCATTATGGCAAATATTGGCTTCTTAATTTTTTTCTCGGGTTAGGCCTACTCGGGCATTTCGTTTTCTGGTGGATTTTCTCCCGCAGTTTCGGTAACGGAAACGGCTCCGAGAAATGACATTATGCATATATTCGCCTATATTCTCGCCGGTTTTTCGGCGTTTTTGTTAACCCTTATTTTTACTCCTGTTGCGATTGCGGCAGGAAAGAAGCTAGGGCTTTCGTCTCTACCGGAGGATATGGAAATATCGCGCCCAGCTGTGCCAGATATCGGCGGAATCCCCGTTTTATGTGCTTTTGCTATAGGAGTGCTATTCGCGAAACTCGTAGCGCCGACTGTTTTCGCAGGATATACCGAGGCAATATCGGGAATAGCTATCGGCACGACGCTCGTGGCTCTAATGGGTTTTATCGATGACCGCAGAGGGCTTTCGCCGAGTATTAAAATAATCGTTCAAATCGTCGCGTCGATTGTAGTGGTTCTTTTTGGTGTTAGGATTGGTGAATTGACCAATCCGTTCGATAGCGTATTCGACCTCGGCGTATTATCGGTCCCGATAACGATTATCTGGATTGTAGGCTTGACCAACGCGGTAAATCTTATCGACGGTCTCGATGGTCTGGCGCCGGGAGTCCTTGCGATTGCCGGACTCGCTCTTTTCACTATTTGTGCATCGGGAGGGTTTCCGTTTATGGCGATAATAACTATCGCTTATTTCGGGGCGAATCTGGGATTTTTGCGCTTTAATTTCCCTCCCGCACATATTATATTAGGAAATATAGGGGCTTATGCCCTCGGGTTTATTATAGCGGCGTTCAGTATAGTGCATCCGGTTAAAACCTCCGCGGTTCTGGTATTATTCGTTCCTTTGTTGGCTCTCGGGTTCCCCTTTCTGGAGATAATTATCACCGTCGTGAGACGCGCACTGAAAAGGAAAAAAATATATGTTAAAGACACGGAACATTTGCATCACGTGCTGGTGGCTCTCGGATTACCGCCGCATATAGTGGATTGGGTATTTTATGTTCTAAGTTTTCTGTTCGCGACTGTCGCGGTGGGTTTCGTTTCGGGCGACCGGAGACTTATGATAGGGTTTATAGTCGTTCTTATGCTGGCTTTCCTCGTGCTGGCCGTAAAACTTGCCGCTCTGGGCAAAAGAAAGGAGTCGGGTTGACCGCACGCAAATTCCATCTCGATTTTGAAAAGCCGCTCGTCGAACTCGAGAAGAAAATCGGCGAGATGGAACAACGTGCGTCTTCCGGCAAAGGCGAAGACGGTGCCGAAATCGCTGAATTAAAAGCGGAACTTGCCCGGATGCAGAAGGAGATATTCGGCAACCTAACCCGTTGGCAGCGTGTGCAGGTCGCGCGTCACCCCAACCGCCCTTATACTCTGGATTATGTAGAACACCTGACCGAGGGATTTATCGAAATGCACGGGGATAGGGGTTTCCGCGACGACCCGGCTGTAGTCGGAGGGTTTGCAAGAATGGGCGAATTCACCGTTATGATTGTTGGTCAGCAGAAGGGGCGCGATACGAAAGAGAACATCCGGCGTAACTTCGGGATGATGCATCCGGAAGGTTACCGCAAGGCTCTCAGACTTTTTAAACTCGCCGAGAAATTCGACCGTCCGATTGTTATTTTTATAGACACACCCGGCGCTTATCCCGGTATCGGCGCAGAGGAGCGTGGTCAGGCCGAGGCAATCGCGCGGAATATATTCGAGATGGGTCGGATAAGAGTGCCGATTGTAATCTCGATAATCGGCGAGGGTGCTTCCGGCGGTGCGCTCGGAATAGGTGTCGGCGACACCGTTCTTATGATGGAAAATGCGTGGTATTCCGTTATTTCACCGGAGGGTTGCGCAGCCATTTTGTGGCGCGACAGGGCGGAAGCCGAGAAAGCCGCCGAGGCTCTCAAAATTGCCGCGCCGGACCTGCTCGAGTTGGGTATGATAGACAGAATCGTTCCGGAACCGCCGGGCGGAGCACATTCCGACCACGATAAAGCCGCAGAAATCCTGGGGAAAGAGATAATCGCCGAACTCGAAAGGCTGACGAAAATCGCACCGGATAAATTACTCGAGAATCGTCTGGAAAAATATAGAAAAATGGGGGTATATCTCGAGGATTGATAAGCGAGATTGGTGGTTTTTTCTTGTGAAACCTGTAATATAGCTATATTCGTATTTTTTTAGTCGGATGTGCAAAGCCCGCGGAGACTCGACCGAACTCGCCGAGGTCTTTAACCGTGGGTTACCCGAAGTTCGGCGGATAATGAGTTAGCCACTTCAGCGCCTTCGCGGAAGAGGGATTTCAATCGCTTTTATGGATAATAGCAATTTTGCAGTAGTTGTGATGTTTTCTAAAATGCGGAGGATTAAGTAGTCGGGAAGCAGAAGTCATAATCCACCTCATCCACATAAATAAAGGGTAGTGAAGGGGTTCTGAATTCTCGATATAAACATCTTTTTCGGTAATCTAATGTTTCCACTGATTTTATCGGGAGGTCGAAGATATGGCTATCGAAAAGCGACCGGATAAAATTGAGTTCGCACGGCTTCCAACGCCACTATATCTTATGGAACGCAGTTCTGCGAACGCGGGGGCGAATCTATGGATAAAGCGGGACGATATGACCGGCGCGATAATCTCCGGCAATAAGATACGCAAACTCGAATATATCTCCGCCGATGCGGTCGCGAAAGACGCCGATGTTCTTATAACCTGCGGCGGAGAGCAATCCAATCACTCACGCGCTACAGCGGTCGTTGCCCGGCGGCTCGGAATGGATGTCCATCTGGTTCTCCGACGCACGAGTGAAGGCCCCACCGGTAACTATCTTATCGACCTGATACTCGGCGCAACCACGAGGTTTATAACGGCCGAAGAATACGAGAACAGAGATGAAATAATGGCAGAGGAAGCCGATAGGTTCATATCGCAAGGCAGAAAGCCGTATATTATCCCCGAGGGTGCGTCCAATTCGCTCGGTGTATGGGGCTATTTCGAGGCCGCCGAGGAAATCGCCCGGCAGGCAAATGAAATCGGATTTCTACCGGACAGGATAATAGTCCCGTCCGGAAGCGGCGGAACCTATGCCGGATTGTGGCTCGGCTTTCATTCACTCGGTCTACCGGTGCAGGTTATCGGCATAAGCGCGGGGCCAGAAACCGACCGACAGAGAGAACATATAACCGAGATAATCCGCAAATTCGGTAAGAATTATTGCACGGAGATGTTCCCGGAACCGGAGGATATCCAGCTATTCGGAGGTTTTTCTGGCAGAGGCTACGGGATTATGGACGACGACACCGCCGCTTTTATCGCAGATTTCGCCAGAACCGAGGGGGTGATTCTCGACCCGACATATACCGGCAAAGCGTTCCGCGCAACATTCGAGTTGATTAAAGAAGAAAAAATCCCGTCCGGCGGAAACTCTATATTGATTCATACGGGGGGAGTTTTCGGGATATTCTCGAAAGGGCAATATTTTAGGGAATTGTATTTTCAAACGAAAATGGAAAAAAAATAAAAAAATTGTGGATTTCCGAAAAAACACCGATATACTGGGAGAAATAAAATAACTATGGTCGACGAAAAATTACTCGGAATAATCGCGTGCCCGGTATGTAAAAGGGGTTTAGTCTATGATAAAAACGGAAGCAGGCTGATTTGCGAAAACTGCCGCCTCCGATATCCAATCGTGGACGATATTCCGATAATGCTCGAGGACGAGGCCGAGAGTTATTAGTTTTATATTCAATTGACTAAACTAGAATCTATCAAACTATCCCGGTATTATAGACCGAGCCTTATCGAATTAGAACTCGAGTCGAAAGCACGGAACGGAGTGTTTGCAGAACTTGCTTTTCTTTTTTCAGGTTCAAAAGAAGTTATACACTCAAAAATCGTTAGTTTTATTCAACAGAGCGAGGAACGATGAATCTTTCCCAGTTTTGTGGGACCACTCTTATCGACCTAGAACTTAAATCGAAGACTTCCGAGGAGGTGCTCGCGGAACTCGTGGAACTTCTCGCGAATTCCGAGAGAATAAAGAACCCCGAGGCTGTTCTCGACGCGCTGAAAGAACGTGAGAAGCTGGCGTCGACCGGTATCGGATTCGGAGTCGCTTTGCCTCATGCCCGCGTTAAAGGGGTCGATGGATTAGTAATAGCTTTCGGGCGTAGCGAGGCCGGAATCGATTTCGGTTCGCTCGACAACAGGCCGGTGCATCTCTTTTTCACTATCGTCGTTCCGAAAACCGCTGTCAACACCCATCTAACCACGCTCGGGAAACTCAGCTATTTACTAAAAGAACCGGAAAACCGGGAATTTCTGTTAAAAGCCACTTTTCCGCAGGAAATCCTCGACTTTATGGACCAGGAATGAAACTGTTCCGGTAACTCTACGCGGAACGCGGCTGCGACTGCGGTCCGCCACTATTATGGTAACCCTTATAGATTTCATAAAGCGCCATTCGGGGCAGGTAATGTGGGTGTTAGCGCTAATAATCGGGGTCCTTCTATCGCAGGCACCGTTTACCGTAAAATCAGCGATATCCGGGGCTTTGATGGATACTATTTACCGGCCGTTCGACTACTTGAGTGGAGCTTACCATACGTTTAAAAATAGACGCGTGGAAAATCTCCAACTCAAAGAAGAACTCATATCGACCCGCCTTAAAATCGAAACGCTCAAAGAGATAGAACGAGAGAATTTACGTTTGCGCCGGGCGCTGGGTTTCTCGCAAAGGCTGGAATACGCTACCGTATTAGCCGAGGTCGTAGGTCGAGGAAATCCTAGAATGCCGGGCTCGATTGTTGTCGGTTCCGGCGCTAAACAGGGTGTAATAGTCGGTCTTCCCGTTATCGACGAACACGGCGTAGTCGGCAAGGTAATAAGTGTAAGCGACAATACGAGCGTTATACAGCTTATAACCGACCCGAACCTGAAAATAAGCGCTGTAGATGGTAGGAGCCGTGTTCAGGGAATCATATCCGCGGCTTCCGGCGGTAAGCTCGTTCTGGAAAACGTCCCGGTAACAGCGGATATTCGTAACGGCGACCCGATAACTGCCTCCGGTCTCGGAGGATTATTCCCAAAAGGATTGAAAATAGGCTTGGTCAGCCGCGTTATGGTGCCCCAAAGCGGGCTTTTCAGTAAGGTCGAGATAACGCCGTCGGCAAAACTCGCCACGCTCGAGGAGGTTTTCATCCTTTTCACCGGTATAGCCGGTATGAACACCGATAGCGTCGCTATCGACACGATATCGGGAGATGGACGATGACACGGAGGCTGCTTTATATTCTTCTACTCTATCTCGCCGTCGGAATGCAGATATCGCTTGCGACACCTTTGCCGGGTCTCGGTTGGGATATCGATATAGTTTTATTATTCCTGGTTATTATTGCTACTAAGGTTGGACACGGCGAGGCGGTTATCTGGGCGGTGTTTGCCGGGTTGGCCCTGGATGTTTTCGACCCTTCGGCGATGGGCGGCTGTATCGTCGCGAAATCGACCGCGATTTTCCTTTTTGGTGTCCTCTCGAACGCTCTCAATCTGGAACAACCTACGCTTCTCGCCGTTACTATCTTCATTCTTACGCTTATCGACCGCATTATTTACAGGCTTTTTAGTCCGTATTCGACCCAATTCGGCTGGGCTTTTCTACGCTTCGATTTACCCTCGGCGGCGGTCACGGCGATTGCAGGCTTGATTGTTCTGCTGATAGCTATCCGAATGCGCGTTTTTACACCGCGGACCGTGGAAGAATAGACTATGACCGGGAAATCGCCAATTACGAATTATTAACAACGAGTTTCGTGTTGAGATTACTAAAAAAAAAGGTTTATATTCTATATCGAGAATTCGGAAACCAGAATCCAGAATTCAAAAGACATTCACTACATTGGATATTTGGGGATAGGGTGGATTTTGTATCGCGGTTCATGGCAGCTGACTTCTTCGCTTTTTTAGAAAAAGTCAGCAGTCTCGAGTCTTTAATTAACGCCCGTTTAGTCCCATTTCTCAATCTTATGCCATTAATCCGAATTTCCTATTCTACATTACGAAATCTGAAATCCTCAATCGTCGATTTCCCTCCGCGTTCTCCGGGATTACCTCGTGTGGTGTGGTGTAGCAAGCGCCAACCGTCAATAGCCAATCGTCAATCCCCTTCGTGAAACCGCGTCGATTTGCCATACGGTCTAATAGGTATATGTTTTTCTCGGTCGGAGTGCTTTTTCTTATTCTATTCGGGAACATATTTAGGCTGCAGGTCGTTAAGGGGAGTTATTATTATCGGCTCAGCGAGAGCAACCGTATCCGAATCGTTCCGAAACGCGCCGCCCGAGGCCAAATACTCGACCGGCGGGGGCGGATACTTGTAGATAACAAGCCGACCTATACGATTAGCGTTCTTCCATTCGAATTCAAACCGACGCAAGAGGTCGTCGCGCGCCTCGAGAAACTACTCGATATAACGAAGCAGGACATCGAAAAGAACCTAAAACGTGGCGGTATCGCACCGTATTCGCCGGTGCCGATAAAACGTCAGGTCGATTTCGAGACGGTTAGCTATCTCGAAGAGCATCTGCTCGATTTCCCCGGGGTTATTTACGAGGTCGAACCGGTGCGTATCTATCCATATCACAGCCATGCCGCGCACACAATCGGTTATATAGGCGAAATAAATATCCCCGAACTGAGAGCCTTATATAAAAAAGGATATAAAGCGGGTGATTTTGTCGGTAAACTTGGAGTGGAGAAAGCTTTCGATTGGTATCTTCGTGGTAAAGACGGCGCAGATTATCTCGAGGTCAGGGTTACCGGCGAAGTAGTCGGTCCGGTCGAAGGAAGACCGAACGTCCCCGCGATTCCGGGCGCGCAAATCGTTACGACAATCGACCTCGACCTGCAGGCCTACGCCGAAACGTTGATGGCCGGTATCGGGACAGGGGTATTTATCGCTATGGACCCGGGAAACGGTGAAATTCTCGCTATGGTCTCGCGTCCCGGGTTCGACTTGGGGCTTTTCACGGAGACTATTACCGACAGTATTTGGCAGCTTCTAAACGACCCGGAAACGCATCCGCTTTTAAATCGGGCTACTCAGGGAACCTATCCACCAGCCTCGATATTTAAACTCGTTACTGCTCACGGTGCCGTCGACGAGGGTATCGCGAATGCGAACACGTGCCTCGAGCCCTGCCGCGGGAGTATCTGGTATGGCGACAGGTGGTTCAACTGCTGGAACCGGCGTGGGCACGGGAATATCAACCTGATACAGGCTATCGCGCAAAGCTGTGATGTCTATTTTTACCAGCTTGCGTTATATCTCGGTCTCGATAAATGGAGCGAACTCGCAAAGGAAAGCGGTTTTGGAAAACCGACCGGAATCGATATCACTCCCGAAGCGTCCGGTTTTATCCCCGACAGAGATTATTATAATCGCCGTTACGGCGGCCGGCGTGGGTGGGGTGCTGGCGTCCTTCTGAACCTGTGTATCGGCCAGGGCGAGGTTCTCGTTACGCCGATACAACTTGCGCAGTATATTTGCGCGGTCGCTAACGGGGGAACAATATACAGGCCGAAAGTCGTCCGCGAGATACGCCCCCCGATGGATAGACCGCTGGTGGTCAAGGACGAAATCACTGGACGGATACCCGCGTCTCCCGAAGCGATACGTATCGTTAAAGAAGGGATGGTCGCGGCGGTCAACGAACCACTCGGCACCGGCATCTGGGCGTATTTGCCGGATATCGTTATCGCAGGGAAAACAGGCACCGCGCAGAATCCTCACGGCGAAAATCATGCCTGGTTCGTATGTTTCGCTCCGGCCGATAATCCTAAAGTAATGGTTCTCCTGCTCGTCGAGCAAGGTGGTTCTGGGGGTAACTGGGCCTACCTACCACGGAATTTCATCTGGTATTACTTCAACGTCTACGAGCCGAGGATATCGTGAAACGCTCTATAGACTGGACATTGCTGATTTCCGCGCTAATACTCGCATCTATTGGCGTATTCCTGAATTACAGCGCCTCTCCGGCGAGCGGATTATGGCTACGCCAGCTTATCTACCTCGGTATCGGAGTTGTAGTGATGGTCGTTGTCTGGCGGATACCGATGCGCGTTCATTACTCGATAGGCTGGATTTATTATGCGATTGCGATTGTCATCCTCGGCGCGGCGCTGCTTCAATCGGGCGAGGTCAAACGATGGATACATATCGGACCGATAGGATTCCAGCCGTCGGAGTTCGCGAAACTGGCGGTGGCGCTGGGTGTGGCGCGCTATTTATACGACCGCAAAAAGGAAATCGAAACGCCGAGAACGATTATTGGTGCGATTATTATGATAGCCATCCCGTTCGCGATAGTTATGGGCCAGCCGGACCTCGGCACCGCGATGGTTTTCACCGCGATACTCGTCGCAACGCTATACACGGCGGGTATGAGCGAGTTGACGCTGTTTCTTCTTGGAAGTCCTTTTTTATCGCTGATTTCCGCTGTCCACTGGATACCGTGGGCGGTTTTTTATGTGATACTGCTGATAATTCTCTGGCGCGCGCGAGTTCGGTTGGCGGTATTTCTACCGGCAACTCTCGGGAACCTGATTATCGGCGTTCTCACTCCGGCTATATGGCGAAGTATCCACGAATACCAGAAAGAGCGTATTCTGGTTTTTCTCGACCCGGGGCGCGACCCGTTTGGAACCGGATACCAGATAATCCAGAGTAAAATCGCTATAGGCAGCGGGCAGTTCTGGGGCAAAGGTTTTCTCGAGGGCACTCAGGTCAAACTCGCGTTTCTTCCAGCGAAACACACCGATTTCATTTTCGCGGTTCTCGGAGAGCAGTTCGGCCTTATCGGCTCTATAATAGTGCTCGGGCTTTTCCTGCTGATATTTTATAGAGTTCTCCGCATTGCCGATGAAGCCCGGAATCTTTATACTCGACTCGTGGCGATAGCTGTGGGTGCGGTGTTGTTTTTCGGTGCGTTCGTCAATATTGGTATGGTTACCGGCATAATGCCTGTAACC
>QNEE01000005.1 GCA_003645085.1 bacterium
CGGAAGAAGCTCGCGTTGCTAACGACGAACTCCGCGAACTCGATATCCAGTCGCGCGACCTGACAAACTCTATCTCGGAACTCGAGAAGTTAGTCCACGAACGGAGTATGGAAAAGCACGAACAAGAAATGCAGGCGGGCTGGATAAAGGAAAATCTCCGCACGGAATATGGTATAATAATCGACGAAATAGAAATAGAGGAAAAACTAACCGGCGAAGAAGAGCGTAAAGCCCAAATCAAACTCGATAGGTTAAAAACCAGGGTCGCCGATTTCGGCGGAATTAACCCGGAAGCCGAGACGCAATACGAGGAAGAGAAAAAGCGTCTCGATTTCCTGATTGCACAACATAAAGACCTGACCGAAGCCAAAGAGGAATTGAAAAAGGTTATCCGGAAGCTCAACAATACCGCGCGACAGGAGTTTCTGCAAACATTCGAGGAGACACGGCGGCATTTCCGCGAGATATTCACCGAGCTATTCGAGGGTGGAGAAGCAGATTTGAATCTTACCGAGGGAGAGGACGTTCTCGAGGCTGATATCGAGATATCTGCCAGACCGCGAGGCAAGCGATTCCTTTCTATCAATCAACTATCCGCCGGAGAGAAAGCTCTATGTGCGTTAGCGTTGCTTTTTGGATTATATAAAGTCAAACCGAGCCCGTTTTGTATGCTCGACGAGGTAGATGCGCCCCTCGACGAGGCCAATATTTCCAGATTCCTCAAGCTGCTCAAACGTTTTTCTATCGATACCCAATTCATTTTGATTACTCACAACAAACGCACTATGGAGGCCGCAGATTATCTTTATGGTATTACTATGGAGGAGGAAGGTGTTTCGAAAGCGCTTTCATTGCGAAAATCCGATTTGAAACTGGATTTTGGAACCGCCGAACCACGGTAATTTAGATAATCGACCTATATTTGCGGTTTTTTGAAATTTAAACCTTGATTTAATCGTAATAATCGATATAGTTAAACGATTTGAACTTGATTGGTTTGTGTTTTGTGGAACACGTTGATTACATTTACAGGAGGAAAAAATGCCTCAGGAAATAACCGACGAGAATTTCACGGAGAAGGTTGAGAACGCGGACGGGCTTGTAGTAGTGGATTTCTGGGCGGCCTGGTGTGCGCCGTGCCATATGTTGGCGCCGTCGATAGAGCAACTTGCCGAAAAATACCCCAACGAGTTGAAGGTATATAAATTGGATATCGACAACAATCGCCAGACAGCAGCAAAATACCGTATTATGAGTATCCCCACTGTTATGTGGTTTAAGAACGGCAAGGTCGCCGATTCAATATTAGGGGCAGTGCCTTACGAGATATTACAAGAGAAGTCAGACAAGTTAATCAAAGGTGGATAATGTCATTACGATATCTGAAACGGTTTCTGACGATTGTCGTTGTGTTCGGGACAATCTCCGGTTTTTCTGCGGTTATCGCATCGGGTTGTGGTTCGCGAGAGGGAGCCGAACAGTCATCTGTGCCGCCGGCTGAAACCAAACCGACTCATACAGAAAAACCAATAGCCTCGGGCGAAATCCAAACAGGCGGTGGCTATTTAAAACCTACCGTTACCGATACGCCATCTCAAGTAACAGCCGCAGAGACACAACCGGCGGTCGAGTGCGCCAATCCGGCGCCGGCTTTCACTCTTAATAGAATCGACGGCAGTCCGCTTTCCCTTGCCGATTTGCGCGGAAAAGTCGTTATTATCGATTTCTGGGCTACCTGGTGCAGACCTTGCGTGATGGAGATACCCTCTTTTATCGAACTCCAGAATAAATACCACAAGGACGGGCTTGTTATAGTAGGGATATCCCTGGATGAACAAAGACACAAGGTCCCGAGGTTTGTAAAACAAATGAAGGTTAATTATCATATTCTCTATGGCGACCGTAATATCGCATTCGCTTATGATAACGTAACCAGTATCCCAACGACGTTTATAATCGACCGCAACGGTTGTATAAAACATAAATTAATCGGGTTACACCCGAAAACGGAATTAGAAATGTTGCTTAAACCTTTATTAGCCGAAAAGCAAGCCATCTAACAATTAATTAAACATATTTGAGATGTCGGGCAGAACAATCAATCTTACAGCTCGTCGTGCGGGCAATATGAGTTTTGTGGCGCGCGCGGACAGCGGACACTGGACAATTACCGATGTTGACGTTGAGGTCGGCGGTGACGGCGCCGCTATGACGCCGTTCGAGCATCTATTCGCATCGCTCGCAACTTGCACCGGAACGGATGTTTTGTATGTGATGCAAAAAAAACGAATACCACTCGACGATTTGCGAATAGAATTAAGAGCCAAATGTCGCAGCGAATACCCTCAAATCGCTACCGAAATACATCTGCACTATATTTTTATCGGTAACAATATCCCTGCAGATGCGGCTGAACGGGCGATTGAACTATCCCAAAACAAGTATTGCCCCGTTACTGGACAGTTAGCACCGACAGCGAAAGTAACCCACAGCTACGAAATACTCACTCCAGACGAAACGCGAAAGAGATTGAAGGGACAGAGCGGGAAATAATTTTAGCGGATATCCTACAAAGAGGCGCAGTAGCGCCTTTTCTTATTATCGCGGAATTGTTTCGCTTTATTGAGGCAAGGTCTATCCCAATACATATATGGGCAATGATGGGATAATCTAAATTCGGAGAATGAATTATAATCCAGAGAGGGAGGCTTATATGAATCCAGTTAAAACGACGGTAGGAACGGTTATAGGGGCGATTATAGTGATAATCGTCGTGATTATTATCCTCGCCGCAATTACAGTGGTGCCCGCCGGACATACCGGCGTTATAGTGCTATTCGGGAACGTCCGGCCCAATTCACTACCGCCGGGGTTGCATCTCGTGAACCCGCTCGCCAATGTAATCAAAATGGATACCCGTTTACAGGAATACACAATGAGCGTAGCGAGCGCCGAGGGTGTGTATAAAGGGGACGACGCTATCGACGCACTAACCTCGGAGGGCCTCAAAGTCCGCCTTGACCTTACGGCATGGTTCCGTTTGTTGCCGGCACAAGCCCCAAAAGTTTATAATGAGATAGGCGTAGATTACGACCGGAAGATAATCAGGCCCACTCTTCGCACAGCCATCAGGGATATCGTCGTCAAATACACCGCGGAGAATATTTATTCCGAAAAGCGCGATTCCGTTGTTATGGCAATTAACGAAAGAGCCTCGTCCCTTATGGAAGGGAAAGGGGTGGTTCTCGAGAGGATACTGTTGAGAAACATCATTCTCCCTCAGAAGGTTCAGGACGCTATCGACGCGAAGCTCGCCGCCGACCAGGATGCGAGAAGAATGGAATTTATTTTGCAGAAAGAAAAACAAGAAAAGGAACGCAGAATCATCGAGGCGGAGGGAATCCGGGAAGCCAACCGGATTATCGCTCAAGGCTTAACCCCAAACTACCTTAGCTGGTATCGGATAGAGATGCTTAAGCAACTCGTAAATTCCCCGAACAACACTATAATAATGATACCGGAAGATTTGAAGGGAACCGCGCCGGTTATACTTAACCCGTAACGATAGCTATTGGTCGGAAAGACCGGTTGATTCAAACATATATCGAGGTAGAAATGGAAAACAAACTCAAAGCCGCCGCCGAGGTAGCGATTAAGGATTGCCTCGCGGTTAGGATATCAGACACGGTGCTGGTGATTACCGATACGCTCCTGTTCGATATAGGGAAAGCGCTTTTCGATTCTGCGGTAGAACACGCTGGAGATGCCGCGATGGTTGTTATCACGCCTCGGAAAAGCCACGGTGAGGAGCCACCAGAAGCTATCGCCGAGCTTATGAAGCGATACGATGTCCTGGTGATTCCAACCTATCGTAGTATGAGCCACACCGATGCTCGCCGCGAGGCATGCAGACTGGGCGCACGATGTGCGACATTGCCCAACGTTCTCGAAGAAACTATGGTGCGTGCTTTAAATGCAGATTATACGCGTATTGCAGCACTATCAGAGATGCTCGCGGGATTTTTAACAGAAGCATCCGAGGCTCGGGTTAAGACTCCCGCAGGAACGGATATAGTTTTTTCGTTGAAGGGCCGCAAAGGGCTCGCCGACACCGGCCTTGTCCGAACGCCGGGGGAATTTTCCAATCTGCCAGCCGGAGAGGCCTATACCGCGCCGGTCGAGGGCAGTGCCAACGGAAATATCGTTATCGACGGCGCGATAGCCGATACTGGGGTATTGGACGAAGAAGATTATATCAAAGTCGAGGTCGAGAACGGCTACGCGTCGAGAATTATCGGGGGGAAATCGGCAAAATATCTCGATTCGCTAATCAGGCCCCACGGCAAAGAGGCATATAATATCGCCGAACTCGGTATCGGCACGAACTATAAAGCAAAGCTTATCGGCAATATTCTCGAGGACGAGAAGGTCCTCGGAACCGTTCATATCGCTCTCGGCGACAATAAGTCGATGGGAGGGAATATCAGTGTGGCGAGCCATCTCGACGGGATACTACTCAATCCAACGCTATATCTGGACGATAAAGTCGTTATGAAGGATGGGGATATAGTAGTATAGGTTATAGTGTGTCCGCCGGGCTGTCACGATTTTTGCATTGTCCGGTAAGGAGTGGGAACACATTATTCCGGACGCAAAAACACCCTTCCTCAAAAACCTCTCCGCCCTCGCGCCAGCCCTGAATTCTCCGGCGAGACGCCAGAATTACTGGTATTTTCCGTGTCCCACGGCTGAGACCGTGGGATAATCGTTGTGCGGACTACTCGATAAATTTTGGATAATCTCCTACAGAAAAGGTATTGACATATTCGATTCGATGGTTTAAATTAGATATAATTTAGCAAACACCAAAACTCCCAATTAATTAAGGAGGGAAGATGAGAACTTTGTTACCCGTATTATTTGTGGCGTTGCTTGCCGCGTTTGTGTTTTCGGGTTGTGGTAATTTTGAGGGCGCGGCGGCGATGAAACAGGAAATCGAGAGGCTCGAGACGAAAATCGACGACCTCGAACTGAGAGTGGAAACGTGAGAAAACTGGTATGCAGAAGAAGTAGCCGAAGACGCAGCAGAAGGCGAGGAAGAAGAAGAGGTTACCGAAGCTAAACCCGCGGAAGAAGATAAGCCCGCGGAAACAAAACCGGCGGAAACGAAACCGGCCAGCAGCGGCGGCGGTAGAAGGCCCAGGACGCAAAAACCAGAATAATAATAGCAAAAGTATAGGAAAAGGAGATAATATGAAGAGGTATTTCAAATTCCTGCTCGTTATTCCGTTGGCTTTGCTCCTTATGGGCGGGTCCTGCGAGGACGAACCCACGGAGGCTCTCGACGGGCCGGACGTGTATACGCTCGAAGCCGATATCAACGGCATCGACCTAAAAATAGACTGGGATAGCAGTACCGATGAGGTCGACGGTTATCGCATATATTTCAACGGCGATACCGCCCCTCTCTATGAAGGGACTGCCAGCGAATACACACACGTTAATCCTTCGCTCGGTAGTTACGAGATAGTCGCTTACTTTGAATCCGATGAATCAGACCCATTAGAGTTCAATACGAGTAATTATGTAACATCGGGAACAAGTGCTGAAATCTGGCGGTTCGACGTATCGGGTCAACCTTCAGGATACGGATGGAATTTAAGCACAGGCAACGGTGAGCACTACAACTTTACTGCTGGAAATGCCGATTATATAGATATATACTATACGAATATGGGCGAGGATTACCATTCTATCGCAAGCGCTTCGTATTACGGCGGTTCGTTCGAGAACGTAACATGGATTAATAAAACTTCCACGAGTTTCGATAATCTCGATACCGCTCCCGCTACTCCAACCGGTTATTACAATTACGAGGATGTCGAAATCAACGGCACTTACGCTTTATGTATTGAGAAAACCGGAAGCGATAGTTATTTCGGCAAAATGCAGGTTACAGCTTTCGATACTGATAATAATAAAGTTACGTTCCGCTGGAAATTCCAGAAAGTTAAAGGGTGGAGAGTATTCGAATAAAATACTGTCTATTAAATACCTCCGACCGGGCGTCTTAAAAACGTCCGGTCTTTTTATTTGCATAATCCCAGAAAATCGATATGTTAAATTAAATAGAATACAAATATGACTCCTGCAAAATAGGATAAATTTGGGTTCGGTTTTAGTTCTTTCAATAACGGACACTTTCAGTAATGGCGTTTATTGCGCTGGAGATGGTTAGACGGCGTTTCCGGCACATACCTGTTCGGTTTAGTGTAGTTGCAGGCAGTCGATGTTCATTGAAAAGGGTTCGGTTCGCTAATGGGCGAAAGTTCTGTATGAGCGGATTTTGTGCGGTCTATCGAGCGCCACGGCGGTCAATGCGACGGCCGACAGCGCCAGATACGCTATCGTTGTGGCGTTGACGATACTTGTCTGGTTGAAGAACAGTGGGATTTCTACTCTCAGTGCCTGGAGTCTGGCGAAGTATCGTTCGACGGATTGCCTTTTCTTGTAGAGCTTCTGATATATGAGTGCCCTGATGAGAGCATGCCGGGAATACCCGATTGCCCCCTTGCCCGTGTTGAACGGCTTGATAAAATTAAGGTCGATTTGAGAGAATAATGTTCGGTATCTTTTTATAAGCGGCGAGTTTTCGAACTCCATCGAGTAGACGAACAGGTTTCTTTGTAATCCATTTTTGGCCATTTGGCAACCTCCAGCTTGGGTTTTTTTGTTGCATTACAAATATAACAAGTTGGAGGTAAAAGGCAACAACTAATTTATCATAATCTATTGAAAGTTAAAAACTTAAAGATTAATGCAGAACGCACTAACATATATAAGATAGGAAGAGATATTAACAAGCGGATATTTCTTATAACGGTTATCTTAGTATCCTCCATTTTTGCGGAATACATGCTCACCAAAGACCGCACGCCCGGCGGGCTATACGTAGTAGGGCCGGACTTAAGCCCCGACTCGGTGTTCGGTGAATACCTCTACTATTCCCCGGATGCCGGAACAACACTTGTCAAGAAGGATTCTGCGGATTATGGGTTTATTGAACCGGAATATTCCTCGATTGCAGCCGATTTCACAACTGGGAACTTGTATAAAGTTCAATATGAGAATCTTTATCATAGTGACGATTATGGAGCAACATGGGAGATGAGAGTTTCTAGTTTAGGGGTATTAAAGATTTCCTCTGGAAGATTGGCTGGCGAATTATTTTACTCAAGAGGTGGGATACTAAGAAGTTGTGACTATGGTGAATCATTTGACTCTATGGCAATAGGATTCATCTACCAATATCCAACGATAGGATATTTACATAAAGAATTATATGGTTTTAGAATAGATACCGGGGAGCTTTTCTATAGTGCAAATAATGGTAGCACTAATGTTGTTGTGAACTCTATTGAGCCAGATATTTTTGTTAGTAAAACCAGGATTCGCAGAGGTCATCAAGAAGGAGAAGTCTATTTGCTTTCCGCCGATTCCCTTATGCGTTCAACTGACCATTGTTCGACTTTTACAAGAACAAACCCACTTTCTTTATCGTTCGACGATATTTCCCCCGGCAATAATCCCGGCGAATTATATGCTTCACGAAGTGTGTGGTTTTACGATCCCGAGTCCGGTTTTCGTGGAGGACGTGTCGAAATATGTTTTTCAGAAGACTACGGGCGCAATTTTTCCTGTCTCAGGCAAACTGCAAGTGGAATAACCTTTTTTAACCTATCCGGCATAAATGAAGTAGAAAAGCCTGAAAATTGTGAAATTAAAGCTTATCCAAACCCGTTTAACTCGCAATGTAGAATAAATACCGGGGCAAATGTCGATTTACAAATATACGATTTGCATGGAAAACTCATAGAAAGTGGAAAACCAAGTAACACCGGGATTTATATGTGGTCTCCAAAGGATATTCCTTCTGGAATATACCTCATTAAATCCGCCGGAAAACTTGGCAAAGTAACATATATAAGATAGGAAGAGATATGTCTCTCACAAAATTAAGCATGGTTGTTTTTATGATTCTCGGCTTCTCTTTGCCTGTTGTTGCCGATAACCTTTCCGTGTGTTGGAACAACATCGATAGTCAGGATATACTGCTCCTATTTAAGGGAACGATTATATTAGGGGGTATAAAATGAGAAGAATAGCTATAGCGTTCCTGATGCTGGTTCACTCTTAGTTATTTGTTCATAAGCATATAGGTCCACGGCACCTCAATATAATTGGTGCCAGAACGAAAGCAATCACCTAAAATTAAGGTCGATTTGAGAGAATAATGTTCGGTATCTTTTTATAAGCGGCGAGTTTTCGAACTCCATCGAGTAGACGAACAGGTTTCTTTGTAATCCATTTTTGGCCATCTGGCAACCTCCAGCTTGGGTTTTTTTGTTGCATTACAAATATAACAAGTTAGAGGTAAAAGATAACAACTAATTTATCATAACCTATTAAAAGCTAATAAGTTATAGATAATTACGGAAAGCATTTACACCACTAGAAAAGCCGAGGTTAATCAATATTAATTATTATATCCTCGATTTTTTTAGGTAGATTCGTCAGGGCCTCGCAACCGTCTTTTTTAAGAAGGAAGTCGTCCTCGATACGCACACCGCCATAGTCGGGAATATAGACCCCCGGCTCGATTGTTATTACCGCATTTTCCAACAGCGTATTCTCCGACCTTGTGCCAACGGCCGGCGGGTCGTGAACCTCCAGCCCGAGTCCGTGACCGAGCCCATGGCCGAAATATTCGCCATAACCTGCCTTTTCGATAACCTCGCGGGCGACAGCGTCGAGCTCCTTACCGGTCATATTAGCTTTAGCCGCGTCTATTGCCGCCGCTTGAGCACGATAAACCAATTCATATATCTCCCGTTGCTTGTCGGTCGGTTCGCCCATAATGAATGTTCGCGTGATATCGCTGTGGTAGCCGTTAACTTTAGCGCCGAAGTCTATAGTAACGAAATCGCCGGTCTCGATAGTCCTGTCTCCCGCGACACCGTGAACGAGAGCGCCTCTCGGCCCGCTGACTACAATCGTGTCGAATGCGTTTTTATCCGCCCCTTCGCGCCGCATCCGGTATTCCAGTTCGGCGGCGCACTCGCGCTCTACGATTCCCGGTTTCAACATCGGCAAAGCGGCCAGCAACCCTTTCTGTGCGACATCGATTGCAACTCTGATTTTCTCTATTTCATCCGGAGTTTTCGACGAGCGGAGTTCGGTTACGATATTCTCTATAGGTTTCCATTCGAGCCTATCGGAGAATTTCTTTTTCGTTTCTTCGAGCCTACAGAAACTGATGGAATTCTCGAAACCTATCGATTCGATAGATTGGATTTCATCCCGGCGCGCAAGAGTGTCGATAAGCTGACCGTCGTCCGGCACGATAACCTCCGCGCCTTCGACCTCGCGCGGCGCCTGCGTTTTATACCTGAAATCCGTTAAAAAAAGAGCTCGGTTTTCTGATACAAACAGGAGACCATTGGAACCGCTGTAACCGCAAAGATACCTGATACTTATCGGGTCGGTGAAAAGTATAGCATCGACCTTCTGGTCTCCGAGTTTTTCCCGGATTTTTTGGATTCTCATTTCCGTTTCCTTTCGATTATTTTTTCGAGGAATGCCTTTCCGTATTGTCTTGCGCGTTCAAGTTCGGTTTTCGGTGTTTCCGAGGGATTACATTCACAGTTGTTTATCGTAAGCATATCTGGCATTTCGATAGATATTGCGTCCAGGAAATATTTCAATGTTAATCTTACACCCTCGAAAACCTTAGTTCCACCGCTGCCGGCTACCGCGATTATCCCTGCGGGGCGACCGCTCGGTAACGGTTTTTCAACAATGTATTTTCGCGCCCAGAAAGTCTGACAGCGGTCGACGAGCGCTTTCGCTTTCGACGGCAGCCCGTAAAAATATACCGGAGTAGCCAGTATTATGCCCTCGACATTTTCCAGAAGATTGTAGATTCCGGCCATATCGTCCTCGATAGGGCAAGGTCTCCCGTCGTAACATATTTCGCAGGCTTCGCACGGTTTTATATCGAGACTGCGGATAAACAGTCGTTCGATTTTCAACCCGTTTTCGATTAGCGGCTCGAGAGCTGCGTCGAGTAGGTTGCTGCTGTTCGACGGTTCCCGCGCGCTGCAGTATATCGTTAGGATTTTTGATATAAATTCGCCGTGCATAATTAATGAACCAGGATATTTCTACTTCATGTGGTATCTCCCGATACAGATTGGCTATATCGGGAAACCTCTATTTTACTTTGATATTCCCCGATTGCGTTGTAACATGCAAAAAACCGGCCCCTTCGGGGTTTTCCAGTTTAGCGTATTTTAGGCCTTTTTCGATTGCCGGATGCGATAACTTTCCGGATTCGGTTATTAGTTCCGTTGCGGCAAAACCGGGTTTATCTCTCTGAATCTCAATTTCGCCGGATTGACTCGTTACCGAGATACTACATTCGGCCACAGCGGTAAATTCGATATCCATATCACCGCTTTGGGAATCGATTTCAGCCGAGGGTATCGTCGGGCCTTTGTAGTAGAAATCGCCGGATTGTGTCGATATTCTAGCTTGTGTCGGCGGATTTTCTGCTTCGATAGCTATCTCGCCGCTTTGCGTTGTGAATTCGATTTTTAGAGAATCGTCGATTTCGCCCGTAATATTGCCCGATTTGGTCGTTATAATTAAATCGCCGCCCGGTTTTTTTAAACGAATCTCGCCGCTTTCGATTAGGACATTTTGCTTTCCCGATGTCGATGCCAGAACCAGATTCCCCGCTTCTAAAGACAAATCGAGATTGCCGGAAAAACTTACTATCTCCCCGCTGGATATTATACCTTCATAAATTAACGAGGTATTTTCTGGAAGCGAGACCTCGATTTCGGTTTGAACGGAAGTGCCGGAATAGGTAGAAATCTTGATTTGCCGGCCTTCCCAAGCAGTGTCGAAGCTACGCCTGCCGTCGAGATAGGGAAATCTCGCTTTCTCGATTTTATCGAACGGTAAGACCGTTTTTATCAGTAGTTCGCCGTAACTCTCTTCGACGGTAATCTGCATTTTCGCTACGAGGTTTCTGGATTCGTTATAATCGCCGGCTTCGGCGTAGAGTCTATATCGTATCTCGATATCCTCTCTATCCCAGGTTCTGACCTTCAACTGGCCTATCGGGTTTTCGATTTTGACAATACCGGAATCCGGTCGGTCGAAATTGCGGACCATACTCCTCTGAAAAAAATTCTCTCCCGCAAGAGCTGTTAATACGAACGATAGGAAAAGGGATATGAAGTATCTTCTTCTAATCTCCATCCTGCCTCACCTTTTTGTATTTTGCGACCTCGATATCCGCCTGCCTTGTCGGTTCCGGAATTCTGTATTTTCCGGTGCAGGCAAGCGCGAGTTCTCTGGCGCGGTCGATACCGACCAGATGCCCCGGCGAAATAAACATAGGTTTTACATTGCTTTTGGTTCTCAAAACCGAGCCTACACTTTTTCCCATAAATAATAGAGGTTTCCAGTTGCCCTTTTCGGTGCCGACTCCGTCATGTTTGCCGACCAATCTACTTTTCGCGCAACCGACCGTCGGTATTCCGAGGAACAGGCCGATATGGCTTGCGAACCCTATCCCGCGGGGATGCGCGATTCCCTGACCATCGACGAAAACGACATCGGGCACGCTGGATAATCTCCTAAATAAAGGTAATAGAACCTCGATTTCGCGGAAACTCAAATAACCGGGGATATATGGAAAACGCAACGGCGCCGAACCGGTCAACACATCGATTTTTTCGAGTTTCGGGTAGGAAAGCAAAACGACCGCGCCGAGAGCGAGGTTTTCCTTCTTATCGAATGCAACGTCACAACCAGCAACAAGCGAAATACCAGCTATTTCGGGGCCGTTACCGATACTTAATTTATCGACAAGTGAAAGCTGGAGTTCTTTGGCCTTCGCCAGGGTTAGGTCGAAATTATGCAGGTTATTAATCTTCAACCGGATTACTCAGTATTCGTTTAAGGTCCTCTTGTGCCAGTTCCCGATGGCTCCCGACCCAGAATATTCGCCCGCAATTTTCACATCTGCGGAACGTATTGTGGGTTCGATAAGTGTATTCGGGCACTTCCCCTTCGATAGACTCGCGGGGCACCTCGGATATAGTTCCGTTGCACTCCGGACACCGGTCGCCGTATAAGACCGGTTCGATATCGAACCATCGGATTATCTCGCGGAGCTGGTTTTCGGTTCCCTCCGTTTCGACCAGATACCCGTTCGATTTGGCCCTTCGCGCGAGTTCGGTGTCGTGTGTAATGAGTATTCTGTTTTCCGAAAGAGCGGTTGCCAGCAGCGAGGAATCCTCGCCGGAATTATCATACAGGACATCGCATCCCAATAAACGCAGCCAGCGCGCGAGTTTCCCGAGCATAACATCGGCGACGAACCTGTGTCTGGAATTGTCCATATCAGAACGCATACATCAGGGAAAGATGCCAATTGCTGTTAGATATTTCCTCGCCCGGTTCGGCTTCGTCGGCGTTCATAATTTGGTAGCCGTAATCGAAACGGATAGGGCCAACCGGGGTAATCAGCGCCAACCCCCATCCGGCGCTGCCCTTAAGGTCGTCCGGATTGAATGTTTCGGCGAAATCCCAGAGGTTCCCGGTGTCGAAGAATATATGCCCCCATAGACGCCAGGCAAGAGGCGCACGAAATTCTACGTTACCGAGCATAACTAATTTCCCGCCGCGCGGATTGCCCTGCTCGTCTACGGGACCTATCGACCTTTCCTGCCAGCCTCGAATAGTATTCGCTCCGCCGAGGAAGAACCTCTGGTGTGGAAGAACGTCTTCACCAGGGTTCCAATTGCCTATGACGGCAATCCGCCCGCGGTTCGCGAGAACGAATCTGTCGAAAATACTCAGATATCGACGATAGCTCAGACTTACCTTCGTATAATGCTCGTCCCCGCCGATAAAATAGCCTGCAATCTCTGTCTGCGCCGCGAAATAACTACCGTATGTCGGGACAAGCACGTTGTCTCTGTTGTCCCTGACCGCCGAGTAACCTATTCTCCGCGAGATAGGTTTACGTTCGCCGAGTATTTGTTGCTGGAGTCCGGGGTCGGTAATATCGTAAATATCCGCCCACTCGTAGTTGAAATACACGCTATGTGTGAATCTCCGACTCGTCGAGTGTTCGGCGCCTATCTCGAAACCCACTATCTGGATTTTATACTGGTCGATTTCTTCGGAATTACCCGGCTCGAAATACAAATCGAGGGTTACGGGGGTTCTGGTGCCGAGTGTCCACGGCTCGCGGTATGTAACGTCGAAACGGTTGCGCAGGTTCGACCAGGCGGTAATAATTTGCCATTTCGATGTCGCCTGTATAGTGAACTCTCTGCCGGTTCCGAATAGATTGCGGTGTCCCCAACCGAGAGCGGCCTCACCTGTAAGGTCGTATTTCTCGTCGCTTCCTGCGCCTATCCTGCTGATTATCCACCTTGGATGTTTTTCGGCGACAGTAATTCTGCAATCGAGCGTTTCTGGTTGCGAATCGAAATCGAGAGGTTCGATACTCACGAGCGTAAAAAGCCCCGTTCGGTATAGCGCTTCTTTACTTGTGGTGATTTTTTTCGCACTATACTTCTCGCCGTATTCTAACGCGAGTTCCCGCTTAAGAACCGATTCGCGCGTCAGAATAAGGCCGCTATAAGTTACCGAGCCGAAATACGCGATTCTGCCCGGGTTTACCTTAATAATCGCGGTGGCTGAACTATCGCCCGTAATTTCGTAATCGCCGGTAACATCGGCATAGGGATATCCTCTGTTCTGGAAATGTCTTTGAATAGCACGTGCATCGCGCTTAAGACCTTTAGGATTAATAGGTTTTTCCGTTTCGGATAGAATAAGTTTCTCGATTTCTTCTCTCGGCAATATAGCGGGGAAATCCCCGGTTAATATAAGGCTATCGAGGATATATTGCGCACCTTCTATAACGTTTACATCGATGTGAAGGTATTTTTCATCTTCTTTGAACCGGGCGCTCGCCGTAACATTGACATCCAAAAAGCCCCTCGACCGGTAGTATTCCTTGACTATTCTAAGGTCGTTCTCGAGTTGTCTGCTGTTGAAATCCTGTGCACTGCCCAGGAGTTTTTTATACCAGGGGGACTCCTTTGTCCGCATAATTTTTCCCAATTCCCAGTCGGGGATTGCATTGTTGCCGTAAAAAGCAACCTCGCCGGTTTTCTGTTGTGCGAGAGCGACAGAGACCAGAAGGAGCAACGGCGGTATTTTAGATTTTAATAATCCCAATTGAATTTCAAATCCAGTCGGTATTCGTTGCCGTCCTCGACACTCGTTTTTCTATGACCATCCAGGGAAATATGGTCGGTAAGGCGGTATTCGAGGTTGATTACATCGCTTGCGGAATCTTCGAAATTGAGAGAGCGCGTGTATTTCAGATATAGCCTGTCTGTTAAATACTTGCCTATCGTAACATTCGCTTCTGAAAGGTCGAGAGCGTCTTCCTCGGAAGGTTCGAATTCGAACGTTTCGACACCGAGGGTCGTTCTGGCGACGTTTTCGACGCCGTGTGTAATATAATTCTGTAGAACCTGCGGCAGTCTTTCCTGTAATATATTTTCGTAACCCAGCGAATCCCTGCCATCGACGGGCGTATTCAACGCCAGAAGCGATAGAATATCTTTCTGGTCGTAGTCGGCTATCTCGCCGCTATTATCTCGCACAGAGAGTGCAATCTGCGGGGTTTCTAGATTTCCGGTAATATTTAGGACTATATCGACGTTCCCGGCTTTCGACACCGCTCGCAAATCGAGACGAGGGTTAATTCTCTCGATAGATTCGAAGTATATCGAACCCTCTTCTATATGAAAAGTGCGCCCATAAAAGAACGCCTTCCCACGGACGACTTTCAATTCGCCGTAAAGGGCGAGTGCTTTTTGTTCCGTCAGAAAATTTATTTTCCCCTTTATTTCAGCTTCGAGCATATCGGTCAATACCCAGACGTTCCCCGGGATTTCGAGGACGATATTCAACTCGACAGGCAGTGTTCCGGACTCTCCCCCATCTGTTTCGAGTTTCACTATATTGGCGTTGTCCATCTCGACTGTGCCGCTAATAAGGACTGGTTTTCCACCGGTTATCGCAAGGTCGGCGTCCGCGCGTGTAAATATGCCGTTTTCGGGGAAATTGAGCGGCAGATTATTCGTTTTAAATGTTATATCTAGTTCAGGTTCGGCGGGATTGGATATGTCTATATCGCCCATCGCGGAGAAATCGCCGTATTCTTTTTTCTGCCTCGTAAATATTCGTTTAACTCGCGCCCACAGAGATTTGCTTTCCACCGGCAACGCGCCTATCGTGCCACCGAACGTATCGATTACAATCCAATTCCCGACAAGACTCAGTCCGAGCGATAGACTCTCGACCGGGTCGGCAAGTGATTTAAGTCCCAGTATGCCCTGTCGCCAGTCGAGTTTGCCCTCGGCAAAGAGAGAATCGCTCGTTCCGGCTATCGATAACGTAAAATCGAACGGGCCTATCGCAGAATCGACCTCCTCGACAAATGACGAAAACGCGTCGAAGCGCTCTCCTCTGCCGTTTATTTCGAATGAAAACGGCAAAGAATCCGAGTTAGGGTCAATCCATCCGCGTAGCGTATATTTTTCGGACTCCCTGTCTATAACCAGGGGCTGGACATCAACTATGCCGTCGTGGATAGAACCCTCGGCCTCGGCGCGTTGCCATTGCAACCCGTTAATTTCCGTATCGTCGAAACGAATATAGTAGCTTCCGTGAGCACCCGCGTAATCGTAGGGCATCGTTAAAAATAAATCGCCCGACAGATGACCGGAGATACTTTCTACAGGAATGAATTCGGCAAGATGCGCTAACTGCAGATTCTCGAAATCGGCGTTCAGCGTTAGATTGTCTTTGTCTCCTTGGAGATTCTTTATTTCGATTAACCCCCCCAATGTTCCGATAAACAGGTCGGTAGAACGTATCGTATCCCCGACAATGCCGACGGTAAACGTAGATTCGAGACTTACCGGTTTACCCAGAAAGACAAGCTCCAATCCTTCGGCGCAGATTCCTGTAGATTCGGGTGAGGCGTAAATCTCCGCGATACCCTTGGCGGACAGCTTATCGCCCCAGCAAAGGAAAGGTTTAATATAATACCGGTTCCCGCAAATCTCGATATTCGTTAGAAGAGAATCGTAGGTAAGTTCGCCGAATGCTCCTTCGCTCTCGATATAGACATTTCCCCTCGGCGCGTCGATAAGGTTGTATATCGTGGCCTCTCCGTGGAACGAGCTGTGTTCTACAAAGGATGTAACGAGCGAATCACTCACTATCTCTATGCTCAATATGGGTTCTTTGACAGAGCCGAGTATTTCGCTATTCTCGAGACGTGCACGACCGCCTATTACCTCCTCGAGACCGACTATATCTGCCAGTTTCGAGATATTGGGTGCCCAAACACCGAATTCGATATAGATTTCGCCTTTGTAGACGATTATCCCGTTCATTGTCAGCAGGTTACCCCCGCGTAGAACCTCGAAACCGGGGAAGAAAAGTATCGAATCCGGCGCGACATAGACGCTACCAGTCGCAGCGTCGAAATTTATCCCGAAAATACTCCCCGGGCCGAGGTCGCCACGAATAGCCATAAACACGAGCTTATCTACTATCTTTCCTACTACGTGCGCCCTGCCGGAGATATTCGAGGGCACCCCGCCATCCGGCAAAAAGGAGTTTAGATCGAGGTTACCGATATAGCCATCGATAACCATATCGATATGACCGGCTCCTTTTTCTTTCGGGAACGACATTTCTAAAGTAGCGTCAACTGGGGCGCCCCATAACATACCTTTTAGAGAAGACAGCCGCAGCTTTCTATTCTTAAAATGTAAATAAGTGCTCGTATTTCCCGCCTGAATATTATAAATCGAGCCGTCGATAAATACATCTCCCGCTACCGTATCTTTTGTGCCGCTCAGGTCGATTTCAGCATGACCGTCGCCTATCAAAAACCCGAGGCTGAGCAGAGAGTCGACTTCGGCAAGGTCGATTTTTTCGCCACCCGCTTTGAATCGCCAAGCCAGCGGGTCGAACGACTCGATTACTCCTTCGACCGAGAGTTCGCTTCGATTGAGAACGAGATCCAGTTCGATAACGATACCGCTGTTTAATACGACTTTTCCCACGGCATTATTAATTACCCCGCGGTGTGGCAGAAATACCTCGAGAGAATCCGGATAAAACGAAATCGATTTGCCGGCGGAGGTAAAAGAACCTTTGCAAAACAATTCACGAAGACTGAAGTTCCCGGCATCCATCTCGCCATCGGTTATAAAAAGGGTATCGATTTGGAAATCCGGAAGGTTGAATCCTCCGACGTGTTCGCGCGAAGATTTGGGCCCTTCCATATCGCCGATACTCACTCTAGGGCGGTATATCTCGAGGTTATGCACGAGGCGGCATTTGAATTCGAACCGTGCGCGCAGGGAATCGGCTCGGATTAAAAATCCCTTGTCCTCGGTATGAACATAGAGAAGCAGGTTATCTGCCCGGATAAAGTCGATACCGAACCGCAGCTTGTCGAAATCGAGGTGAACCGGTGCGCCAGTTACGGCCAGCACTCTCTGGATAGTCCAGCGTTGAATTGGGGTTATCCAGTATAATGCTGAGACAAACAGCACAATTAAAATAACCGCACCGATTGCGATAAGGAGAGCGACCTCTATTCTGCGTCTTATTTCGCGTAGTTTTGCCAATTCAGTCTGCCACTTCTTTATAAGTCCAATGGTGGTTTAGTAAGAAATTCATAGTAGCGGCCATAGCGATACCTATAATATTTGCCAGTGCGTAATTGATTTCTACTACTTCGCTTAACAGAATCAATATTGGGTAGTTCACGCCGAACGCGGTTATTCCCGCGACAATATTATATTTCACCATCCGTATATACCAGATGTCTTTTCGTCTGTCGCGCCAGGTCCAGATATCGTTCACAAACCAGTTCGCTATTATCGAAACCTCTATGGCGATAATACCTCCGAGCCACGTGGGTAGCCCGCACAAACCAACCAACAGCATCAACCCGCCCTGATTGACGACAAATCCGCTGGTTCCAACCAAACCGAATTTCCAGCCGCGGCGAATATATTCATGGACCGATGTAGCCAAAACACCTCCATATTCTAAATGTCGTAACTACTTTGCCGCCTCTTTTCGGTTTCAACTCGTCTTGTTCTTCTACCCGTTCGAAGTGTTTTTCGAGAATCTCCGGATGTCGGAACGGCTCGCGCGCGTCGGCCACGAATATGCAATTTTTCCCGAGTAGTTTATCGGTATCGGTCCAATATGTATAGTTAAGGCCATGCAGACCCAGTATCTCGTTGCTATGCGTTTCGGGGTGCCCCTGAAGATAGAACCTTAATTCCGAGGGAACTTTGTATCCCCAGCCAGCGATAAAAGGTTCCTCGCTGAATTCGGCGCGCTCAATCTCGACTCTTTTCGCCAGTTCTTTCCAGCCTTCCCAGTATGCCGCTTCACCCGTGATAGGTATCGCCGGGACCAACACAATAATATAAAGTAAAACCGTTTCCGCTAGCGCTACCCCTGTAGCCCATTTCAGAAATCTCGGTTCTTTTCCGTCCGCAAACGCGAGTCCGATAAACGCCAGCAGACCGGTTATATATGCAGGCGCGAGCCAGTTGATTTTAACCCAATACCGCAATGCTATAATCGAAAAGAAGACCATTATGGGCAAAGCGAAGCCGGCTAAATATAAATTGCCGAAATCTTTTTTGCCGAAAAGCGTTTTCCAACCGTAGCGAAAAACCGCAAGAACGATACCGCCAAAAAGTAACGGGCTGACAATCGCTATTTGCGAGCCGAGCATCCCGGCGAAAAGGTCGAGGCGCCAACGTGATATTTCTCCCGCGCGACGTGTAGTTTGATACGCGAAACTCGCCCATTCGTTTCCGGCATTCCAAATAAATTGAGGCAGAAAGGCTATGAAAGCCGTAACCACCGCAAAATAAGGCCAAGGGGTTTTCAAATGTTCACGTCCACGTTCAGATATAATAAGAATCGGAATAAAACCAATTCCCAGAAAGACTGCGGTATATTTTGACAGCATCGCAAGACCTGCGGCAAAACCGACAACAATCCAGAGCGGCTTTATATCATCGGTAAGCGCCCGGTAACCGAGGTATAGCGATAGTGTCCAGAAAAAAAGGAGCGGAGGGTCGGGAGTCAATATGGAGCTTCCAATACTGAAAAGCGGGGTTACCCCCGCAGCGACCGTCGCCCAGAATCCGACACGCGGATTATATATTCGTCGGGCAAAACAGAAAACGAGGATAAGTAATCCTAAACCGTATAACCAGGGCCCGAACCGTATTCCAAAAGCGTTATCCCCGAAGATTAACGTGGTTAACCAAGCGGTGAACGCGTGTAACGGGGGATGGTCGAAATATCCCGGCGACAGGTGCTTAGAATACTGCCAGTAGTAAGCATCCTGAGGGGTCAATGCCAGAGCGGGTAATAGAACGAGTCTTATTGCGGATATAGTTATAATAAAGACCAATACCCGGCGTTCCCATATACGGGCATTTTCACTCAAGCTTTACCTTTTTTCTTCAGGATGTGTTTGATTTTGTCTTTAAGTTCCGAGAGGTCGGCGGACTTGATGATATAGTCTTCGGCGAGCCAGGTCAGAAAATTATCCTTATAGGTCGAATACGCCGTATTTATAAGCACAGGCAGGTCCCGCCTTTTGACCATCATTTTTTCGAGTGCGCTTATACCGTCCTCTTCGGGCATACGGATATCGAGAATCACAGCATCGAAATTATCCTTTTCGAGCAATTCGAGAGCTTCTTTTGCCGATGCTGCGGTCGTAACTTCATAGCCCTCTTCGCTCAGCTCCTCTTTATATAGAGCGAGGATATTTTTTTCGTCGTCGACTACCAGTATCCTGGCCATCATTCCTCCTTGAATGTTTTTTCTCCGCTTGGGAGCTTTACATGAAAAGTCGTGCCTTTATTTTCGGTCGTAGTGAACCATATCATACCGCCATGCGATTCGATAATCTGATAACATATTGAAAGCCCGAGTCCTGTTCCCGAGGATTTGGTAGTAAAGAACGGTTCGAACACCTTTTCTTTTACGTCGTCTGGAATCCCCTTCCCGGTATCCGTAACATCCACCCAGACAAAACCGCCGGTTTTTCGTGTGGCGACGGTTAACCGACCACCCTCTGGCATCGCCGAAACGGCGTTTTTGATTAGATTCAAAAAAACCTGTCTTATCTGGTCGGGGTCGAGTTGGACGGTGTCGATATTCGGGTCGAATATAGTGATAACCTCGATGTTGGATTCTTTTGTTTCCTCCCGGAAAATCTCGATTGACGTTTCGAGAAGTTCGTCCAGTGAAACAGGCTTCATTCGAGGTTCTGTGAAGCTCGAATACGATAATATGTCCTGCAGAATCGATTCCAGCCGCCGAGCTTCTTCACAGATTATCCGTGCATATTTGCGAATATCGCTTTCGGGTTCCGAATGTTTAGCGATATTCCTGGCGAAACCGCCGATAGCTACCAGCGGATTTCGTATTTCGTGGGCAACCTGTGCTGCCAGCCTTCCTATCGCCGAGAATCTTTCCGCGCGGATAAGTAATTCCTGGTTATTCTGCAGTTTATCGTATGTTTCCTGTAGTATTTCGTAATTTTCGCTAAGCTGGTCCATAAGGAGACTTCTCTCTATGGTGAAACTCGCGTGGGAAGCGATAGCTTTGAGCAACCTGAGGTTTTGCTCGTTTATTGGAGAACCGGTAACCATATTATCCGCTACGACGAGACCTACCGGTTTTCCCATAGCCAAAAGCGGGACGACCGCGAATGTATTGCAATGGATTTTCCCAGCCAGGTCGGCGGCGCCCGGCTCGGTTGAAGCGTCCTGGATAATTCTGGTTTTTTTCGTATCGAGAACGTTTATAAGTAAAGTAGAATTATCGGAGAGGGGGTATTTCAGGCCCTTAATTATGCGATTAACCTCGACATCGCCTCCTTTAAGGACTTCGCGATAATTAGCCAGAGCCTCGGCGAAATTAGCGGGTTTAGACTCCAGTTCCCGCCATATACGCCCAGCTTCTTCGGGACTCGATGGGCCAATCGCCCAACGCCCCTCGAGTGCTTTGTTTTCCTTATTCACAAGAAAAAGGAAAGCTCTGTTAAATCCACAACCTTGCTTGGCCGTAACTGCCGTCAAAAAAATATGCATGTTTTCGTCGAGGCTTTCGACCGTTTGAAGAGCTTCGGATAACTCGGTAAGCATAGCCAATTCGTCTATACGGCGGGAAAGTTGGGCGTTCGCATCTTCGAGGCGGTCTTTGGTTTCTGCCAAGACCTGGATAATTTTCTCCCTATCCGTAACGTCTCGGATTATCCTTACAACCCGGATTACTTTCCCTCTATTATTTTTAACCGGGCCGGAAATTACCTCGAAAGTGCGCTCTTTGCCGATTGAGAGGTCGAGTTTCTGGTAACTTCGATGAACCTGACCGTCGGCGAAAGAATCCGGAACGGTGCATCCCTGGCAAATTCGGCCTTTACCGCGAGTAACTTCGTAACAGGGACGTCCAGAATAATCGTCGGGGATATCGAACCAGTCTTTCAGGACATCATTTGCCCATATCAGGTTCAGTTCTGGGTCGATAATAGCGATTCCCTCGTCTATAACCTGCGCGGCAGCCTCGAAACGGTCGGAGATACAGACCTCCTCGGAAATATCCTTAACAATCATAAGGACTCCTGAAACCTGTCGTTCGGTTTTAACCGGTATATGTATAACCTCGAGGAATCGGCCTTCCGGGAGTTCCAATACATCTCTCAGCGTTCGATTTTCTGATAAACATTTTTCGACGCGGCATTCGTCGCCTTCGGTATCGCGCCAGGGGATAATCTCATTGCATTTCGCGTTCTTGGGAATCGAATTTAAACCGAAGGTTTTCAACAGAACGTCGTTGGCTCGGACAACCTCGCCTTTCGGGGAAAGCAGAAGTAAACCTAAAGGGAGGTTTTCGAAAATAGCGTTCAACCATTGAGAGTTAAGCAGTAATTCCTGTGCGGTATCGCTTAGAAGAACATCGAGTTGTTTGCGCTCGAGCGGTTCTTTTTTCTCGTCGATAATCTGGGTTTCTACTTCGCGTATATCACAAGCCCACCGGATGACATCGATTAACTCGATCGAGGTGAAAGGTCTATGGACAAGGGCAAATGCTCCTGGATCGCTGGAGATAGTCTCTCCCTCGGGCATAACGAGAATACGCGAGGTTTGAGGCATCAGAGTTATAAGTTTATCTACAATAGCGAGAGCGTTCGGGGTTATAAAATCGACAACGGCGACACGAATATCGGTTCCGTTTCCCGTATCCGAAGATGACAGAGCCGAATCGAGCGAGATAGGCTCGAAACCCTCCTGCCGAAGGAAATCGGCAAAACCCGAGTAGATTTCTCCATAGAGGCCGACTTTGCGATTTTGTGAATTTTTATTCATAATTATTTATTTGCTATATATTTTTATAATTTATTCTTATATGCCGATTAAAGCAAGCAAAAAACTGTTTTAGTTTTGCCGGGGTTGTTTTACGGTTGATTTCAATCTCGACTTGCAGATTGGAAAATAGTCTGTAAATTACGTTTTATGAACAAACCCTCACGAATTATCGCTGAGACACTACTTCTCTTTACGACTGCTGTATGGGGTTCGACATTCCTTATTATCAAACTTCTTGTAACGGGTGTTCAGGTAAACTCGCCGTTCGCCTTACTATTTGCCCGGTTCGCTCTTGCGACGGTTATAGCCTTTATAGCTTTCCAACCTAAAAGATTTCCCGACAGAACGGAGTTGTTCGGAGGGCTGGTTATCGGCGTCGCCGCTTTCGGCGGATACGGGCTACAAACGCTGGGGCTCCAATATACGACACCGGCTAAAAGCGGGTTTATTACGTCCTTGTTTATTTTATTCGTGCCCTTTCTTTCGAAAATCTGGGAAAGAGCTAAAATCCCGGTTAGAATATATATCGCTCTTATCCCTGCGGCGTTCGGTCTATGGGCGATTTCCGGCGCAGGTAAAGCTATTGCGGACATAAACACAGGGGATAAGTTGACGTTTTTTTCCGCGCTGTGCTTTGCGTTTCAGGTTGTCGGAATTCAGATATATACGCGTCGTGGCGATTGGAAATGGCTGACAGTATTGCAATTTGCGATTGTAACCGCTGCATCCGCTATTTCTATGCCCTTTGAAAACGATTGTCGGTTAGTATGGGATATTCCGAATCTCGTCGGTATTGCCTATCTTGGCATATTTGCCACAGTTATCGCGTTAGGTATGCAGATGTTCGTGCAGAGATTCACCACCTCGTCCAGAGCTTCTCTAATTTATGTATCAGAGCCTATATTCGCCGCGCTTTTTGCGTGGTTATTCATCCACGACATTATGACGGTATGGGAGATTATCGGGGGAACTGCGATTGTTATGTCTATGGTTATCGGGAGGTTTCCGTCGAAAGCGGAGAAACCGGGCTGTCACGGTTTTTGCGGTGCCCGGTAAGGTCTTGGAATATATTATTTCCGGGCGCAAAAACTCCCCTCACAAAGACCGCTCCACCCTCGCGCCAGCCCTCCATATCCCCTCGATTTTAGCGATTATTTCCTCGGTTTTCCTACACTTAAGCGGCAGACGGTTGGCGAATTTTAGCGGTTTTAGCTCGATATAGAAACCTGTGGTGGTTTCCTCGATTTTTTTTACATCTGAAAATGGGATAAAAAACGGACGTTTATCTCCTTTAGCAGCTTCGAAATAGAGACCGTCCGGCATAACCGCGATATTCGTCCGAACCGACGAGCCGGCCAGGTCGTAAAGGAAATACGACAGAATACCGGTAATCAAGATTACTACACATGGGACCGCCCGGTCGATGAGAAAGAATAATGCAACCGAGATTATTATAAGCGTCAGCGATATCCATAAAAGGAAGCTGTTCGCCGATAAAGGATGCGGTTTTGCGGAATAGGAGGCGAACTCCATCGCCTCCTCGCGCGGCTCTCCAAGCGACCATCGACGGAGCGACCTTTCCCGGAAAATCGTAAGAACGACAGCGATAAAGGCCGCGACTATAGCAAACCATACAATCGGCATAATTTTCCTTTACGATTCGAAAAAGCTTTCGATGAAACTCCGAGCATCGAAATCGACCAGGTCGTCGATTTTCTCGCCGACACCGACCATTTTTACGGGGATGTCCAACTCGCGCATTATTGCAAGAGCGATACCCCCTTTCGAGGTGCTATCGAGTTTCGTGAGGATTATCCCTGTCAGACCGATAGCCTCGTCGAAAAGCCGCGCCTGCTGGATACCGTTATTACCGGTCGTGGCATCCAGAACGAGGAATATATCGTGAGGCGCGCCGGGCAATTTTTTGCCGCAAACACGAGCTATTTTCTTCAACTCTTCCATTAAATTGACCTTTGTATGAAGCCTGCCGGCGGTATCGATTATTACCGCGTCGTATCCGCCGGAAAGCGATTTGCTAACGGCATCGAACGCAACAGACGCCGGGTCGGCACCGCTGACCGACTGGACAATTTCCACATTGGCGCGTTCGGCCCAGATAGTGAGTTGTTCGTTCGCCGCCGCGCGGAATGTATCCGACGACGCGATTAGCGGTTTTCCGCCTGAGTCTTTAATTCGCTTTGCGATTTTTCCCGCAACCGTCGTTTTGCCCGTTCCGTTGACACCGACCAAAAGGACAACATGCGGTTTTTTGGTTGGTCGCCACGGTTCGAGGTTCTCTGCGCCTTCGAGCATACAGAGCAGTTCGCTTTCGAGCATTTCCAGCGGCCCGCCGGGCGGCATTTTCTGCGCGCGCGCCGCCGATTTCATCGCCTCGATTATCTCCTCCGTCACCTCGATTCCGACATCAGCGGCGATAAGCGCCTCCTCGAGAATTTCGAGGTCGCAAGTCTCGAGCGTTCGCCCGGGGACGAAAACATCCTCGACGCGCATATTGAGAACATCGCGGGTTTTCTTGAGAGCGTCTTTGAGTTTATCTAACGGCATATTCTCTCCCTGCTCCTAAAGATACAATTGGCGGAGGGAAATTCAAGCGAAATCATTGTATTGCGGATTTTGGAATGCGGATTGCGGATTGCGCTACACCACCCAGAGCTTTTAACGCGGAGAATATAGAGAGGAATCGTAAGGGTATATCGAACACGCCCTGTCATTTGGCAACCCGATAAATCCCTCGGTTCGAGCGTATATCTTGTTCGAGCAAAAACCGGAGATAAGGATATTACAAAACGGGTCGTGTATCTGAAATGACATCGGGCAATATGTTATACCAACGCTTCGGGATTTCCTCTACCGGCAGATTTACCTGCCTTCTTTGCATTCTGTTCCTCCTTCGGGTTTTAATTGTTTTTTAGTTAATTAAAATTAGGATACAACTGGCTATTTGAATAGTCAATCTATTTTTTATACGAATTGTTTTCAAATACAGCATTTGTAATCACCCGATATGCTTTGTGGCAGACTACCTATTTATATCCTTGCGCTACCCGCTTTCGCCGACTATTTTAGTTAGAAATAAACCCACTCAAAAGAGGCGATTTATATGAAAATTCCGTTAAAATGGCTACTCGAACTTTGCCCTGTCGATGACGACGCCGAGAAAATCGCGCGCCTTTTAACGCTTAGCGGCACCGAGGTCGAGGATATTATCGATTTCTCCGGTAGTTTTTCCGGTATAGTCGTCGGCGAGGTTATCGAAGTTAGACCCGATGACCCGACGCCGGGAATGTCCCGCTGCACGGTCGATTTCGGCGGCGGCGAAACGGCGCAGGTTCTTTCGCGGGCGCCCAATATAAAAACCGGGTCGCTGTATCCGTTTGCGCCGGCAGGGGCGAGACTTTTCGGCGGAAAAGAAATCAGAATCGTAGAATTCGAGGGGGTCAAATCGGAGGGAATGCTCTGCTCCGGAGTCGAGATAGGTCTCGGCGAGCCGAAGGACAGACTTCTTGAAATCCCAGCAGGAACAAAAGTCGGCGCGGACGTTCTAAAACTCCTCCGCTGGGACGACGTCGTTTTCGAAATGGAGGTTACGCCGAACCGTCCAGATTGCTATGGTGTTTTGGGTCTCGCGCGCGAACTTTCGGCGCTGACACAGGTTCCTATCACCGACGAACACCACATACCGGTCGAGACAGGTGCACAGGCCGCAGAATTTATAAGTATCGAACTTAAAGATACCGTCGGTTGCCCGAGATACACCGCGCGGATAATCGAGAATATCGAAGTCGGGCATTCGCCGCTGCGTATTATTGGAAGACTTGCGGCGTCGGGGATAAGGCCGATAAACAACGTCGTCGATGCGACGAACTATGTGCTGCTTCTTCTCTCACATCCCCTCCATGCGTTCGATTACGATAAACTTAAATCGAAAAAGATAGTGGTTCGTTCGGCGAAAAAAGGCGAGAAATTTGTTACTCTCGACAACGAGGAACGAACGCTCGACGAGGGTCATCTGTTGATAGCCACACCGGACCGCGCGGTTGCAATAGCGGGCGTTATGGGCGGACTCGATAGCGAGGTCGACGAGAATACCACCCGTATCCTGCTCGAGTCAGCATATTTCGACCCTCGTAGAATTCGGAGGACATCGCGGCATCTCGGGCTTGTTAGCGAAAGCTCCATAAGATTCGAACGGGGTGTCGACCCGAACGGCGCGGCGCGCGCCAGCGACGAATGCGCATCCCTTATCGCTTTCACCGCCGGCGGCGAGGTCAGAAAGGGAATGGTCGATGCCTACCCGAAACCGATAGAACCTTTGACTGTCGAGCTGTCGGAAAAGAAGGTCGAAGCAACCATTGGAATAAAGATACCGGAAAAAACATACTCGAAATACCTCGAAGCGCTAGGTATAAAAAAGCTCCAGAAAGGCCGCTGGCAAGTGCCAACATATAGACCGGATATTACCAGAGAAATAGACCTTGTCGAAGAAGTCGGGCGGCTCGATTGCTACGATAGGTTAAAACCGGTTCTCCGGGGCGGAGGTCCGATACCGGCGCGGCTTCCAGACGAGGTCAAACTAGAACGCAAACTCGCCCGGATTCTACCCGGACTCGGTTTTACAGAAGTTATGTGCGACTCTCTCGGCAAAAAAAGGGATTTCGAGCCGTTTATCGAAAAAGGCATCAGCGAGATAGCCAACCCGATTTCGGATGATTACCGATATCTCAGACCCTCGATACTACCGGGGCTGCTTAAAGTGGCGTCCTATAATCTAAATCGCGGTGCGGAATCGGTGCGTATTTACGAATACGACAAGGTTCATTGGCCGGAGAAAGGCGAGCAGTCCGAGCGGTATTCCCTCGGCGTCCTGATGGCCGGATTGAAAGAACCTGTCGGATGGGACAAAGGCGAAATTCGCGTGGATATATTCGACTTCAGAGGAGTAGTCGAAGCGGTTCTCGACTCGCTCGGGGTCGAGTATTTAATAGAACCCGACACGGGAAAACTATTCGCGGATAACGTATCGTTGGCGATAAAATCCCCGAATGGTAAAGTCCTGGGCAGGTTCGGCCAAATCGAGCTTCGAATAGCCGAGATTTTCGATATCGAAATCTCCGTATTCGGTCTCGAGATGCCCGCAGAATCACTTCTAAAGGCGGTTAAGCGGATACCTCAATTCGGCGGGATACCGAAATTCCCATCGACACGGCGCGATGTCGCTCTGATTGTCGAATCCGAAATACCTGCAGGGGAAATACTGAAAATCGCCAGAGCGCATTGCTCCGATAAACTCGAAAAGGTTTTCATATTCGACATTTACGAGGGCGCCCCTATACCGGAAGGCAAAAAATCGGTCGGTTTGGCCAGTATTTTCCGCGACCCGGAGAAGACTATCACCGACGAGGAGGCGAGTGAATTACACGAAAAGATGGTCGAAGCGCTTGCGAAGAAATTTAAGGCGGAGATAAGAGAATAGGAGATAACCGACAAACAAAAGATACACTCGCGGGTCTTGTTGGCCAATACGACGACAAAGGTAATGCGCTCGGGCATAACGGAGCAAAAAATCGACGCCATGGTTTATGCTTTCTACGGCCTGACGGAAGAGAAAATTGCGATAGTAAAGATGGAATGATTGATATAAAATAAATGCTCTCTTCGACTCCGCTCAGGGGTCGAAAAGGATTACCGGACATCGAGCGGAGCCGAGACGATATTTCGACATTCATTTTGGCTTTAAGCTCTATCATTTAATATTATAAAGAAAGGTTATTATGTCTCTCCTCATAGTCGGTTCTGTAGCTTTGGACAGCGTGGCAACGCCGAAAGGCACGGTCGCAGATGCACTCGGCGGCAGCGCGACGTATTTTTCGCTCGCAGCGCGGCTTTTCGCACCGGAGGTCAATGTCGTTGCCGTCGTCGGCGAGGATTTCCCGCAATATCATACCGAAATGCTCCTTGCTCGGGGGATTAATATCGACGGTTTGACCGTTAAAAAAGGCAAAACCTTCCGTTGGACAGGGCGCTACGACGAGGATTTCGGCGACCCGGAGACGCTCGACACACAGCTTAACGTCTTCGAGGAATTCGCGCCGGAACTGCCAGAACACTATTGCGGAAGCAGTTTCGTTTTCCTCGGTAATATCGACCCCGCGCTGCAACGGCAGGTTGTAACTCAGATTAAATCTCCGAAACTCGTCGCCGCCGATACGATGAATTTCTGGATAGAGGGCAAACCGGACGAACTTAAAGCGCTTCTGGCCGAAATCGATTTACTTATTATAAATTCGCTCGAAGTCGGCATGCTATCCTGCGAGAAAAACCTTCTGTGCGGAGCACGCAAGATTCTCGAAATGGGCCCGAAAGCCCTGGTCGTGAAGCGCGGGGAGTTCGGTTCTCTCATGGTTACCGCCGACGATATTTTCCTTCTGCCCGCTTATCCGATAGAGGAGGTTATCGACCCAACGGGCGCGGGAGACAGTTTCGCTGGCGGTTTCATGGGATATCTGGCGTTACGTGGAGAAGTAAATTTTGCCGAACTGAAGCGCGCTATTGTCGCCGGAACCGTTATAGGGAGCTTTGACGTCGAAGGATTCGGCGTCGAGAGGCTGTCCTCGATAACGAAAGAGGACGTGCGCAAGCGGATGCAGCATTTCCGCGAAATAACCGAATTTAGTATTCCGGAGTTTTAGTGATGTCTGAATCGAAATTTATATTAAACCCATCGGTGGATTTCGCCGTTATTATCGACGGTTTTCTCGACTGGATTATAATCGAACGCGGACTTTCGACGAACACTGTCGAGGCTTACGTCCGCGACCTCCGCGATTTCGCCGAATACGCCGAAAAAAAGGAATTGACCGGAATCGAGGAGGTTACACCCGGTATAATCGCCGGTTATCTTCGCAATTTGACGGATATCGGTCTTTCCACCCGCACGGTAACGCGTAAGATGAGTAGTATTCGAGGCTTGTTCAGATACATGCTTCAAGAGGGCATTCTCGACAGTGACCCCGCTGAAGGCCTCGAATTGCCGAAACTTCCGCAACCGCTGCCGGATATTATCAGTGTGGAGCAGGTCGAGGCTATACTTAACGCGGTAGATTTAACACACCCGCGCGGACTGGGTATACGCGACCGGGCGATTATCGAAACCCTTTACGGCACCGGTGCACGGGAATCGGAACTTTTACGTATGGAAACCGGCGATGTTTTCGATGATATTGGATTCGTGCGCCTATTCGGCAAGGGTAAAAAGGAGCGACTCGTTCCGATAAACGATTCTGCACTCCACTGGATTGGCCGCTACCGCCGCGACGTGCGCCCCGGTTTGATGCGCGATAAACGCACACCGGTATTGTTCCTAAACGCAAGAGGCGGAAAACTCAGCAGGATGGGACTTTATAAGATTGTGAACCGCTGGTGCGAAGCCGCCGGCCTATCCGATGTCCACCCGCATACCTTCAGGCACGCTTTCGCAACACACCTTATCGAGGGCGGAGCGGACCTCCGCGCGGTTCAGGAGATGCTCGGCCACGCGGACATAAGCACCACGCAGGTTTACACGAACGTTAGCCGCGGGTATCTTCACGAGGTCTACCGTAAATACCACCCGAGAGGCTCTGACAAAGAAAAGTGAGGAAAATAATAATTATATTGGTTTTTTCGGTTCTGGCGTCGGCGCAAACCCCCGTCGATATAAACCTTGGAAAACCCGTTTTCGAAAAAAGCGTAGGCTTTTTCCCGAGCGAAAACAGGCCAAACACCGATATCGAGGTCTATCTTTCCATACCTTTTGGAGGGTTGCAATTCGTTCGCACCACCGATTTTTATACCGCGAGTTTCACGGTTTTGGTGGTGCTTTTCAAAGGCAAAGAGCTTATCACAAAAGTTGAACGAGTCGACACAGTATCCGTTTCGACGTTCGCCGAAACCGGCTCGCCGGTTGCGACTCGACCGAGACCGTTCATTTTAGCCGATGTCCCCGGCGGCGAATATTCGCTTCAAATTTCGACCAGAGACCGTGAATCCGGGGCGGAATATTCGGAAAAGACCAAAATAACCGTGCCGGCTTTCCCGGACGATAACAAACCTTATTTTAGTTCGGTAGTTCTTCTTTATGGTGAGCCGCTATCGCCGTGTATTAAGAGCTACTATCCGGCCTCGGAAAGTCTTTTCTATAAACTGGAGGTTTTATCTCCGGAAAGCCTCTGCGGTGATGCAATCAGGGGTATCAAAAACGAAAATGAAGTGTTTATCGCAGATACCGTCGTTATTCAGGCATCAGGCGGGATTATCGACCTGAGCGGTAGTTTCGTTTTTCCGGAAAATGCACGAGAATTAGTTCTATTCGCAAAGGTCCGTTGTAACGGAAAAATTGTTGCGGAAACCGAAAAAAAACTTATAATATCTGCTGGAGACTATTTTCTGACCGCGGCGACGCCAAAGGAGGCTATCGACCAGCTTGGACTAATAGGAACCGATAGGGAGATTAGGGAACTCGAGGACGCTTTCGAGACCGAACCGGAGAAACTCGGCAGTTTGATCGACTCGTTCTGGAAATCGCGCGACCCGACACCTTCGACCGAGACGAACGAGGTCAAAGAGGAATTCTACAGACGGTTAGCCATAGCTAACGAAAGATTCGAGGGCATAACCGAAGGATGGCGAACAGACCGCGGGAAAATATATATTATTTACGGCGAACCGGACGAGATAGACCGCCATCCGTTCGACCTCGGATACAGGGCTTACGAGGTCTGGTATTATTTCAACCCGCGCAGAACGTTTTATTTCGAGGACCGAATCGGTGACGGCACCTACGAGCTTATCCGGCAGGAATAATGAGAATGCGGATTACTGAATCAGCCTCCGTCCACGCTTTCTACGGGTTTCGCAAATAGATGGAGATATTAAAATCTCGAACTAGATAATGTTATTGATACGTAAAACATTGCTGCTATTCTTGCTTCTCGCGCCAGCATCTTTCGGCGCTCTAGAAGATGTAGCCCTGGACGTAAATACTAGGGCGCGTTTCTATCCCGTTACGGATTCGATAGCCGCGACTCCCGAGTCGAAAACGGCCGCAACCAGCATCGCAGAGGTCGTATGGTCGGTCAACCGGGGTGCGCTGGCTTTTAAGCGCGACGGCGATTTCTGGCACGATACGCTCCGATTTGAATTTACAGTATCCGATAGCGCAGAAGAGATAAATAGGGATACCCTGATTCGAATTGTCGAAATACCCCGTGGACAGATGGTTTCCGAAAAATACTTGCTCTTCGATAAAATAGTGTTCGATTGCCAACCGGGTAATTATAATATTACGATGACGGTATGGGATTTGGGAGACGGCGATTCTATGAAAGTGGAGAAAGATTTTCAGGTGCGTCTACCGGCGACCGGTCTATCGATTTCTGATATTTTCTTATTGAGCGATATATCGAAGGATACTACTTCCAGCGACATTTTTACTATTAATGGTTACAGGATGTTGCCGAATCCATCGAGAGAATACGGCGCTTCTCTACCGACTCTATATTACTATGTTGAATTCTATTATCCGGAATACTTTAATTACGATGTCGGACGGCCTGCAGAAGGTTTTAACAGCCGCGCAGATACAGCAGACTGCGTTTTGAGCAAATGGGTAATTCGCGAAATGACGGGAGAATTAATTGGGGAATCCGAGGCGGAAACCATCGAAGTCGAGAGCGCCGAGATGTATATTATTAACGGTTTGAATATTGTATCTCTCCCGGATGGTGAATACGAGCTTATTTTAACCGCTACCGACCCGGTTAACGAAACAAACGTTTCGAGTTCGAGGGAATTCGCTGTTCGGTGGCCTTCGCGAGAGGAAATCACACGAAAACAGCTTGCCGGTGCAGCTCTCGAACAGGAATATAACTATGTAGCGTATCTCCTAAATACGTCGGAGAAGGCTTTTTATAAGAAATTGACCGACGACGGTAAAAGCGAGTTTCTGATTCGCTGGTGGGAAAAGCACGACCCAACACCGAACACACCAGAAAATGAATACCGCGACGAAATAATCGAGCGGTGGCTTATATCGAACGCAGCATTTGGACACGGAGATGGAAAAGGCGAGTCGGGGTGGCGAACGGACCGCGGTCGGGTTTATATTATTTACGGTCCGCCGGATAATATCGAGCGCGCTCCCATGTCGATGGATAGTAATCCTTGGGAACAGTGGGATTATTTCAATTTACAGGGAGGTGTTATTTTTGTATTCGCCGACGTTCTCGGAATAGGCGATTATAGATTATTACATTCCACCGCGTCTGGAGAGATTTCCGACCCAAGCTGGGGAGATAAAATTTTACGCCGCCACGAACCGACCGATCTGCCCGGAGGGTCATTTAACGAGTAGGTGAACTATGAATCCACAAGAAATCATCGACAAATACGAACCGATTTTAGCGGAGGACCCCGGAAATCCTTATTTTGCCAGAGTTGGGGACGCTTACCTTACAATGGGAAATATCCGGAAAGCTTTAACGGTATTGACCGAAGGGGTTAAAGCAAATCCTAAATATACTACAGGGCAGCAGCTGCTTGCAAAAACACTTATCGAGGCCGGCTATCTTCCACAGGCCAAAGAACGATATAATATAGTTCTTCGAATAGACCCTGCAAATATCGCTGCGTTGTGGAATATCGCCGAGATTGAATTTAAGCAGGGTAATCTCGAAGCTGGCGTGGAAGTTCTCCGCAGGCTTATTGTAACCGACCCTTCGAACGAAACCGCCCATCGCGAACTCGATAAACGGATGCGCGAATTAACCGGAGAACCGGAGCCGGTCCCTGCGCCTGTCCGCGAAACCGTCCCGACAGGTTCTCAAGAAGAGGTTGTCCCCGCGCAAGAGGAAGTCGTCTCTGAATTCGACCGGCTTTTAGAAACTGAAACCGCACCTACGAAAACACCCTCTGATATTCAGGCCCCTATCGAACCTACTGGAAAACCGATAGAAAAGGAGTTCGAGGAGTTGTTCGAGATGGACATATCCGGCGCACAACCATTAACAACGCCAGAAATCCAGCCCTCTTCGCAACAACCAACACCCTCTTCTCGACCGGAAGAGACTATTCCATTCACGGAAGCGACTATTCCTGAAGGCCCGTTTTTCAAAGAGGAAGGAACTCAGGAGGGCGGGATACCGACTTTGACTCCGACGGAACCGGAGGAATCGCAAACGCCGGAACAGATGGAAGTCGAGCAGATTCAATTGGAACCGCAAAAACCCTCGAAACCAAAACCTGAAGAAATCCAACCAACTGAAGAAAAACCTTCGTCTTTCGATGAGACCGAACTTCCTTCCTTTGCGTTGGATATCGGGCTGGAAAAGGTCGAACCAGAACCACCTGAATCGGCCGAGCCGGTGCCACCGGAAACAATCCCAACCGCAACACCGGCGGAACCTGAGCAGATATTAGAGAAGACGGTTCCATCGGAAATCCCGTTGTCCGGGGACGCCATAGAAGAGCCTAAAACCGGTGAACTATCGCCCGAACAGGCGATTCCGTCTCCGAAACCGATATTACCGGAAGAACAACCGGACAAATTGCCGAGTTTTGCGGATTTCCAAAAACCGAAGCCGATTGTCGAAGAAAAACCAGAATCCAAAGAAGAAACTACTTCAAAATCGCAACGACCCGAGGGGTTCGATTCCTTCGAGGTTTTCGAACCTTCCAAGGAAACACCCGGCGAGGAAACACTGGAAGGCTTTACCTCGTTTGGAAAAACATCGACCGGCGGAGAAGAGGTCGAAACAGAGGATATCGAGGGTCTGGAAAAACACCGGGAATTCGAACCGCTCGAAGAAACGCTGGATATAGGGGACCTTGTTCCTATGGACGCATCCGCTCCTTCGATATCAGAGAGCGAGGGTCCGGAACTCGGAGAAATAAGCTTCGGAAATGGGTTTAAGGACATCGAGTTACCAACCCCCGAACCTGCTGGACAGGAAGAAGAACCGGAAAAGCCGTCGATGATGACCGTTACTATGGCAGAGATATACGCCGGACAGGGGCAAATAGACAAAGCAATCTCTATCTACGAAGCTATACTGGAGAACACCGAGGAACCCGAAAAACGCGAACGCATTACCCAAAGACTGGAACATCTCAAGGGAATTCGGAGCTCTGGTGGGTAATGACGTCCGTTCCGGAAAACAAGGTTCTGGCCGCACCGTTGGCCGGCGTTTCTGATTCTGTATATCGTCGATGGGCGAGACGGTTCGGCGCCGGGATGGTTTTCACCGAGATGGTTAGC
>QNEE01000006.1 GCA_003645085.1 bacterium
CCTCGTTTGCCACGCGGTCGAGTCCGGCACTTATATTCGCGCCGTCCTCTGAAAGCGACCTGGCGATATCGGCGCTGCGAGGGTCTCTGGCGATAGCGCCGAGTAGTTCCTCCTGCCGAGCGGAAAGGTCGAGAAGACTGAAAACCGCTCTCCGAATAGCGGCGAGAACCTCCTGGGACAAGGCCATTTGCATTTGTTGCATCATCTGGCTTAATTGTTCCGAGGTCTGGCCGAACTGCTCGGATAAATCCCCGGCCTGGCCAGAACATTGTTTCATCGCGCCTGATTGCATACTCGCTTTGCATTGTTTCGACTGTTGGCTCGGGCTGTTTTGTTTAAGGTTCTCTGAAAGTTGTTGCGCGGCACCGGCAGGCATATCCGGAAATTCTGACATCATATCGGCAAGCTCTTCGATACCTTTTTCGAGCAGTTCGCTACCCTGTGTAATCCTGTCCTGCATCCGTTCCATATCGTTCTGGGACATATTTCCGTTTTCGAGACCGTCCCTGACCTTATCTTCCATTTCCTTAAGCTTATCGGCGAGAGCTTTCATATCCTCGATTCGCTGTTCGACCTGCATCCGTTTGAGTAAGGCCAGAGTCCGGTCGAGGCGCTGCAGAAGCTCTTCCTGGGTAAGCTGGAATTGTTCTGCTGCTCGGCGCAACTCTTCCTGGTCCATCGATTGGAGAGCCTCCTGAAGCCGTTTCATTGCTTCACGCATCTCCTCGGTCGCCACCTCGTCGAGGAGTTTTTGTATCTCCATCATTTTCTCGATAACCTCCATCGCCGCAAGCTGCTGGTCGGCCACTTTTTCCGTGGTTTGCTGGTATTCTTCGGAGGTTTGTTCGAGTTGTTCGAGCAATTCCTGTTGACGTTTGAGGGCCTCGCGGAGGTCCTCGCGCTGCTCGTAGCTAATCTCGCTTTCCTGTCTCATTTCGCGGGTAAGTTCTCTTAGTTCTTCCTGCAGTTCCTGCTCCTGCCTCGCGACTTCCTCGACATCGGTTATCTGCTCGCTGCGTTCTTTGGTTACCTCTTCGATTATCTCGTCGATACTGGGGAAACGCGCGGAATAGACGCGGCTTACGGCCTTTTTGGGGCCGGTTACCCTATCGTTATCGAAAACCTCGACCCAATAGAGAACGATATCGTTCGGAACGAGACCCATATTCGCGAGGTTCCAGATATAACCGAGGCTAACCTGCGGTTCGCCCAAGGCGTCGAAAGGCAACCGTATCCGCCCGGTATCTTCGGGGGAATCCTCGGTATAGTAATTCAGGTCGAAATGGGTGAACCCGTAATCGTCCTCGGCGAGTATGGACAGCGGTAGAAGCATATCTTCCGTAAGGTCGATATCGACTCCCGGGTTCGTTATCTCGACCGTCGGGTATTCGTCCATTCGGATACGAATCGGGTATTCGATAGGGTCGTCGTTCTCGAGGCCTTCGGTATCTATTGCGCGTATATGATAGCTCCCGTGTTTTATCGCGCGGAAAGACGCTTTTGCGACTCTGTTTTCGATTTTCAGGTCGAGTTGTGTAGTATCGGAGAAAACAATCGTCCCCGATTGTAGTTTTTTTGAGAACCGAGCTTCGATTGTTACGGTTGTCCCGTAAGGGACATCGATTGTGCCCTCGTTCTCTTCTAATCTTTGTGTCTCGAGGCCGGTATAATTCGGGTAGTTGAGAATAAGGGTCAGTCCTACAACGCGCGGGCGGTCGACAATTTTGACCTCGAACGGTCTGCTTTCGAAATCTCCGCCGGTAACGCGATAGGTAAAGTCCCGTTTACAATCCTCGAAAACGAAGCTCCAGTTGTGAATTTCGTTAGCGTTCTGTTCCGCACGGAAACCACGTTCCGAACCGCTTTCGAAACTACGGTAGACAGTAACTTCTTCCGGGAGCTTACCGAAGGAGGATATCGAAATTTCGAGATTACCATATTTGGTTACCTGCGTATCCCCCGGTTCGACACTGAGAGTGGTAAGCGTCGGTCTTGGTATAAATCCGAACGGATTGGAACCGCGAATCAGGCCGGTATGAAAGGTCGTAGGGAAAGCTGCCAGAAAGCCGACCAGTAGAATCAACGCGAAACCGAGAAACGCGAACCGCTCTCTTAGTATGCGTAACGGCGCCAATTTACGCGGATTAAGGCTTTCGATTTGTTTGCCGGTGTCCGATACCGAGGCGTCGACAAGTTCGGAGGAGTAACCGAGCCTTTCGGGGTCGATTTTCATTAAGTCGTAAGCGGATACAAGTCTCGATTCGAGCTGCGGATAGGTATCCTCGAGACCGATGGCAACGCGCCGATAACCGGGCGTTTTAATAAGTGGACGGAATACCCACAGAAGAACAGATACGATAACTACAGCGAGCCACAGGAAAAAGAGAGCGCTTCTCGCTCCCGTTTCCAGATAAAAGACACCGTTGAAAAGGACCAGCAAAACCGATAATATCGATATAGTCCCCAACGCGAGTATAGCTCCTCCGGCGGTATAGACGAGAGTAGACCAGGCCCTTCCTTTCGATAAGAATTGCAGTATTTTGTCTTTTGCTTCGGTCATCAGTGGGTCATAGCGTAGATTATTATATTCGTGCCCATTTTCAGCGCGGCCTCCCTTTTTTCGGGCGGGTCCTTATGGACATCGGGGTCCTCCCAGCCGTCGCCGAGGTCGCACTCATAGGTATAAAAGATAATCAATCTTCCTTCGTGAAAAATCCCGAAGCCCTGCGCTGGTTTGCCGTCGTGCTCGTGGATTTTAGGCAAACCGTGCGGGAAATCGTAAAAACAATGGAATATCTCGTGGTCGAACGGGAGTTCCACAAGCTCTTTATCGGGGAATATTTTTTCGATTTCCCTACGAAACGACGCATCCATACCGTAGTTGTCGTCGGCGTGAAGGAAACCGCCGCCGGTCAGGTAAGTTCTCAATCTTTCGCGTTCTTTTTCGGTAAAACGGACGTTGCCGTGGCCGGTCATATAAATATAGGGATAGTTGAAAAAATCGTCGTCGGTCGGTTCGACATATTTACCGGTATAAACTGCCGGAACGCCGGCGTTGTCTTTTACGAATTCGATAAGGTTCGGCAGCGAAGATGGATTGGCATACCAGTCTCCTCCACCGCCGTATTTAAGCTGCGCAACGGTAAAAGGGACATTGGGTATCGCGTCTTCGGAAAAAAGCGCGCCCGAAAAGAGAGCAAAATACAGGATAATCGATTTATATTTTTGTTGGATAAGCAGAATTACCCCCGTTTTAGCCGCGTATAAAAATCGTTATATTATACAAATTAATAAAAAAAAGTCAACGCCTAAACGGAATATAATCGTGGATAGATATATCGACAGGGATTATCTCGCGCGAGGGTTTTATTTGCGCGATGTGGCGTTCGGGACAATACGGTAAGTGGGATATGCGAGGTCGATATTTTTCTCTTCGCCGAAATCTTGAAGTATCGCCTCGTAAAGCTGTGATTCTTTTGAACGCCGCATTCTGACTGGTGTAAGGAATCTCGCGGTCAGCTTAACTCCATTGTCTTCGATAGTGGTGTAGACAATCGGTGTAAGCGTTCCGACCTTGATAAGGTATCTGTTTTTTGTTGACCGAATGGCCTCGGCGGCCCTTTCGGCGGTATCTGCGGAAATCTCTTCCGCCCGTTTCGTGATAATATCGACTGCCGTTTTCCAGTCGCTTTCGAAGGTTATTATCACTGCAACTTCCACCCAGATAAAACGGAAGCCCGTAGTATAATTATAGACTTTATGAGTAAAAAGCCAGTTGTGCGGGATATTCACCAGCCGCCCTGTGGATTGTTCGCCTCCGACCCAACCGTCGATTTCCAGCAAGGTCGTGTGGAAGACGCTTATATCGACGACATCTCCTTTGAGGTTTTTTATTTCAATCCTGTCGCCGAGCGAGTAATGGCGCGAAACCGCGAGATATAACCAGCCGGCGACCGAGGTCAACGGGTCTTTAAGCGCCAGAGCGACTCCCGCGCCGATTATGCCCAAAAATGTGGTGAAACCGGAGACGACCTGCGCCCAGATTGTCGCTACGAGAATAATAGCGAGAACAGTAGCGCCATAGACGGTTCTTTTACGCGCGGCATAAAGCGCCTTCGCGTCGCGAACCCATTTATCGAGAAGGCGGTAGATAATCCTGGTGAGTATATAGACGACCGCAACCGCCAATACGGAGGCCAGCAGGTTCTCGGTAAAATATGCCGTAGGGAAATCGAACATTCTACCGATAATATCGCTTCCGTTTTCGGCAATGTCAAGCAGGTTAATGGATGGTTTTCGAGGGTTTCGATTTTTTTGTGGAAACTCCCCCTTTAAAACGGCTTGACAAATAACGTTTCGCATTTTAATATCTATGAAATTTTGGCGAATAAAACAATCAAAACCCTTTCATAAGGAGGGAAAATGAGAAAGATGTTTGTATTGCTGGCAATCTTGGCTGTATCGTCGGTTCTACTGGCGCAGACCGATTTTCTGCCGGTTACTACGGATGCTAAAGCTCTGGCGATGGGCGGGTGTATCGGCACAGCGAGAGGCGCGGGCGCGATACTGCGCAATCCTGCCGGTATCGGCTGGCTCGATATGGCTCAGGCGAAATTGTCAGCGAGAACTCATCTTTTCGGCAGTATGGGTTACGATGAAGATGTCTATGAAGATTTGGGAACAGAAGATTATAAATGCTCGATGGGGTTTCATCCGAAACTAAACAATATCGCTTTCGCCACCCCTATACCTACAAACGCTCCTTTCGGTATCGCCGGTGGAATCGCCTGGGGACCGTTCTTCGATTTCGCGGGAAAAAATACAATAAGTTACACCGAGGGCGAGACCGAATACGAGGAGAAAACGACCTATAAAGGCGGATTCCATCTTCTAATGCCGACGGTTGCCGCTATTTTCGCGGGCAACTTTGCTGTGGGCGCGAGCTATGGCTTCGCTTTTATGTCTCCCGGCGGCTACAAGGGCGAGTATGAACAAAAGAACCCGGATACCGACGGCGATTATGAACTAAAAGAAACGGTAACGGGTTCGATGCTTCAGATTGGTGCTCAGGGCAGGTTTATCGACCGTCTCGATGTAGGTTTTTCTTATGTTCCCGCTTTCGATATGAAGTTAGACGACCGGGAATACGAGTTAAACGAGACAGATTACGATTGGGACGATATAAAATACGAATTCCCCGCGTTTATGGCTATCGGCGCTTCTTTCGACGTTACGCCCGAGATTACTATCGCCGGGGAATACCAGAACAGGCCGTGGGACGACCTCGAAATCGAGAACACCGAAAACGGTATAGAGAACGGCACGTCTATCCGTGCAGGTATCGAGTATCGCGGCCCGGTTGCACTCAGGGCGGGTTTCTTCACCGATAAACTGCTCTATCCTGCAGAGGAGGGCGAGGACGAACCGGCGAGCGGTATGGGTTTCACGGGTGGTGTCGGCTTTATGGCCGGCCCCGTCGGTGTGGATGTCGCCGCTTTCTATCAATCGGCAAAGTGGGAGGAAGACCCCGGAACAGGGAGCGACGAGGAGTTTAAGGTTAGTCTCGTCGGGGCTGCCGTTACCGCAACATACGAAACCGACCTTTTCGGAGGAAAATAGAGAGTTACATAATTATACCTAATAACAAAAAAGCTGCCTTCGGGCGGCTTTTTCGTTATCTTTTTTTGCTCAAAATATATCGAATTCCCCCGCGAAGGCTTATCGTCGTGGTCGATTCGCGTTCGCCGGTTAAATCCGACGAAGAGAGGATTACAAGCAATTCACCGAACGGTCGGAAGGGTTTATCCCCCATCTTGAATTCTATACCTCCGCCGAGTGTCATGCCGAGATTCGTATAATCTTTGATACTACTCAATTGTAATCCGCCGACGGCGTAAGGGTCGAAGGTTTCCATCGGAAATCGATATACTATATTTAGCGACTGCCCCGTCCCGAAATAGACCCCGGCGTCTGGCGAAAAGGTCAATGTGAATACTCTCGCGCGGAGCCGAATATCGTCGGTAACATCGAGAAGCGCTCCTCCGCCGACCGAAAAGGCGCTTCCGCCCTCGACGATATCCAGGTCGACGCCGCTTTCGAGGGCGAGGTTTAATTCTGCTGGTGTTATTACCGCGCAGAGAACAACGAGGATGCCGACTAAAGAGATTTTTCTCATAGTTTCTCCGTTCTTTGTTTGGAACTTCGACTCGTTGCGTAGCTCCAACTGCGTAACGAATCGGCGTAACCAAACCAGAGCTTGTTATGGGATACAGGATGTATTCAATTTATCACCTGCCAAGGCGTTTCGCAAGCCAGCTTTTTTCGAAAGCGATAGCATTCTCTGGACAAAGCTCATTACAGCAAAGACAGGTAATACATTTATCGTAATCGTAATATGGCAGTTTCTCTCCCCTCATCGTAATGGCATCGACCGGGCAGTGCTTCGCGCAGACGCCGCAACGAGTGCATTTTTCTTCGAGCGGTGCGGGGCGTATCCAGATGAAACGCGCGAGCTTTTTTACCAGCCACGACGGGATTATTCTCTCCGGCAGTCTCGCCGGGAGTTTGAACGGCTTATCGAGGACGAAATCGTGCAGTTCGCCGCCGATAACGGTAATATTCTCGAGTTTGCCATTGCCGAGGCCTTTTTTATCCGCCAGTCTGGTTGTAATAACCCTTCCCTCTTCGATGCCTATAATATGCGAGGCGACCCTATCCAGAGCTATACCGTCGGCGGAGGCCAGAAGCAGACCGACGTCGCGTAAATCTCCGCTGGATGGGCCATTACCCTCCATCCCCACAATTGCGTCCATAAAATGTAAAGTCACCGAGGCGTGCTTATATATAGCCAGCAGCATTTTGCCGAATTCGGTCGGCAGCGGATAAAGTTTGTGATACGCCGTTTTGCGGAATCCTGGAGCGAGTCCGAAGAGGTTTTTCACCGCGCCGGTATAGAGCATAAGGGAGTGCGTTTTCAGCTTGGATATGCTGACTATATGGTCGAATCGCTCGATAGCTTTTGTGATATAGAGTGTGATGCCGTTGTCGCCGGGAATAACTCTCGTTCCGGAGGACTCGAAATTAACCCACCCGATACCGAGTTTTTCGGCGACCTCGAGCATACCGGTATTGCGGAACACTCTTTCTACACCTTTGTCCGCGCCACCGGGGGAATCGCCGACCGCGACTGTTGCGCCGAAATCGAGCAGGCTTTCCGCAACCGCCCGGACGACCGAGGGATGGGTTGTAACTCCACGTTCGGGGGGCCGCGCCGAGAGAAGATTGGGTTTAATGAGAACTCTCTCACCGGGAGATACGTATCTCCCCCACCCACCGAGAGTGGAAATCAACCCGTATATAGAAGAACGGAGGGCCGGATAATCATAGCCCTCCGCTCGCGTGACAGCAACAATGCTTTTCAATTAGTCGCCTTTCGATAATTATTTCAGGAGCTGCCACGCATTGCGATATTTCGCATACTTGCTGGGTGGTTCCCCGCTGCGTTTGCGGCGGTAATCGGAATATCTATCTTTCAGGGTAATCAGGGTAAGGTGTTTAATCTCCTCGAAAGGGATTATATAGTAAGTATATCTATCGTTACCCTCTTCTTCCCCGAGGTCGAGCACGAATATACAATAATCCACCGGGCGGCTAGTGATAGCGAAACGGTAGTAGATGCTTGGTCTGCGCTTACGCGGAATATGATAAATAGTTTCCGTATTGGTTCCGGAAATATTCACCATGTTCTCGTTTATTTTCATTTTAACCGCGCTGTTGCGTTTAGCGATAAGCTCGACATTATATCCGAGTTGTTCCGCTTTATCTTTCACGACCTTTGTATAGAACGTTTTCTTGGCGCTGCGTTCTTTCCCCTGTTTTTTATATTCTTTAAGGCGAGCGGTCAGGTCTGTGCTGCGGCGTCTCGCCTCTCTCGCGCGTTTATCCTTGCGTTTCATCTGTATTTTGTTATACGGTTCGCCGAAGAAGCTGCGGTATAGCCCGGCTGTGTTCTGTCTGCTGAAGCCAAAATGTGCGCCTATTTCCTCGAGAGTGCGAAGTTCGTCTACCATTTGCTTAAATTTGGCAAATCCTCCCTTATGGCGATATTTCTCGTCAAATCGCGCGATTTTCCGGTCTCTGCTCATTCTCATCTTACAAAACTCCTTTCTCGTGTCGAAGTATCGAGCGCAATAACTACTCTTATCCCCGACAATGCGTTACTATTAAGTGATTGTTCTTATTAAACAGGTTATAAGTGGAGGCTTTACAATCAAGATTTTTCTATTTTATGCCGGCCATAAAAATAACCGGTTAATTCTTTCTCTTATAAACTCGTTGTTTTGCCAAGTATTTGTGAAGACGCAGTAGATTATAAGCATGATTTCCAATCTGTCAAGCTTATTTTTAAGATTTTTAAAAAAAGTCGGGATTGCTCTAATAGATTAAAGAATAAGAAGATGTGATAGGATTAATATAAAACGATGGGTTTTAGAGGAACCTTTTTATTTTCGTTATAAGTTCCTGCAGGGAATAAACCCTTTCGACCTCTACGGGCAGGGAATCGATAAACATTCTGCCGTATGCTCTCGTTCCTATTCGGCGGTCGCAGAGTATCAAAACGCCGATATCCTCCTCGCCGCGTATAAGCCTTCCTATCCCCTGGCGGAATTTTATTACGGCCTGAGGAACGGTATAGCTGCCGAAAGGGTCTCCGCCGATACGGCGGATGCGCTCGCATTGACCGGCGAAATACGGGTCTGTAGGGACTGTGAACGGCAATCGAGTCAAGAAAAGCAATTGAAGGGCCTCGCCGCGGACATCGACCCCTTGCCAGAACGACTCTGTGCCGAAAAGGACCGATTCTTTATCCCCGATAAACCGCTGGGTAAGCTGGCTCCGTCCGCCCGATATTCCTTGAGCGAGGACGAGAATGCCCTCGCCGGACAATTCTGGGGCAACGACGCTGTAGACATATTTGAGGGCTTTGTAACTCGTAAAAAGTGCAAGTGCGCCGGCACGTGTTTCTCCGCTCACGCGAGTGATAATTTCCGCAATTGCTGGGAAATAATCTTTTCCCTGCGGTTCTGGGATAAAATCCGGGAACAGGACGAGGAGTTGAGATGCGAAATCATAGGGGCTACCGAGCAGCATTTTAATTACGCGTTCCGGGTCGAGCAGGTCTAACCCGAGCCGTCCGAGAATATAATCGAATTCCCCGGCAACGGACATAGTAGCGCTTGTAAATACTGCCGATTTTTTCTGCGTATGGAAAATGTTATACATTCTCTCGGCTACATCGAGCGGCGCCCAGCATATCCGTGAGTCGATAGATTCCTGGCGCGGCGGCGATTCCCACCAATAAACCGCATCCGGGTTTACTGGGTTGGTCATATACAGAAGCGCATCTGCAGCGGCGGAGAGTTTTTCGAGTTGCCCGGCAATCTCGCGTGTGATACGCTCGAGATTATCGTCCTCTTCGTTGGGTAGCCCGGCAAGAATCATACTCGCTTTGTCCACCACATCAACTGCGCTTTTCGCGAGTCTTATCAAATCCGTTTTCATAACCTCGAAAACATCCTCCCTTGGATGGAATCTTTGATGGATGGAATATTCCGCCTGGCGCCAGTTATAGACGAGGTCGAGTCGGTTCGTAAGATTTACGAAGACGGATTCTGTTGTCTCCTTTATATGTCTGACAGTGGAAACACAGGATTCGTAACCGGCATAAAACTCCTCGGGCAGCTCAAAATTTTTCGAAACGTATTCAAAAAGTTCTGGTAAAAGGCCTCCGGAAGTGATTGAATCCTGGATGAGTTCGTGTAGCGGTCCGGCGAAATTCCACGTTGTAATCTGGTCTCCGAAGAACTCCGCAGCGACTTCTTCGAGATTATGGGCTTCGTCGATAATAGCGTGTTTATAATCTCCGAGCACGGCGGAATCCGCTATCTCGGCGAAAAGGAGAGCGTGGTTCACTACGACTATTTGCGCATCCACAACAGCCGAACGGATTTTCTGGACAAAACATTGTTTCCGAAAAGGGCATCGATTGCCGAGGCAGGTAGCGCTTTCGCTCCTGATTCTCGCCCAAACGCCGGGGTATTTATTTAGCTGAAAGGAATTGGCCTCGGCGATATCCCCCGACTTCGTTTCTGAGGCCCATACGATAAGTTTCGTTAATGCCGCCCTTTCGTCATAGCGAAGAACCGAGAAATCGGCGAGCAACCTCTTCAGACGACGTTTGCAGAGATAATTTCCGCGGCCCTTTAGCAACACAGCGCGGAAATCGAACGGCAAAGCTTTGTAAAGCGCCGGTAAATCCTTGAAAAATAGTTGTTCCTGGAGGTTTTTTGTTTTTGTCGAGACTACGACCTTATCTCCTTTCGCCGAACTGTAAGCTATCGCCGGTAATAGGTATGCAAACGATTTGCCGGTGCCCGTGCCGGCTTCGACAACGAGGAACATCCCGTAGTTAAGACTATCGAAAACCGCCTGCGCCATTTGTATCTGCACATCCCGGACGGTGTAGCTCTCGACGATATTCGCGAACGGCGATTCCGGTCCGAGGAACGCGATAACTTCATCCTCGCTCATACTCGATTTTTCTGGGTCTGCAGGATTTCCAAGGATGTTATCGAACCGGGCGATAAATTCCTGTCGGACCTCCGGCGGTCTTGCTTTTCCGACGAGCCCTGATTTTTCGGCGGCGGAAACCCAGGTCATAAGAGCGACATCTCCACTGGAAGATGCCACATTTCGCAGAATCCCGAAGATTTCTGGGGACAGCGAAAGTAGTTTTTCCCACAGAACCTTCGCGACATCTAAAGTGGCCACGGCGTCAGCTTCTGCTCGATGATGGTTTTCGAGTTCGGTCCGGAATGCTTCCGTTAAAACACCCAGACCGTGTCCAATCAATCTCGGGAATAGCACACTGGCGGCCGTTTTTGTATCTATTCTGCTTCCCGACCATACAGGGAGGTCGAATCGAACGCTACGTTTGTTTATAAAATCGATATCGAAATCGACATTCTGTCCAAGTATAGTGGATGTTCGGAGGAAATCGTGAAGGTCTTGTAGGGCTTCCTTTTCTGGAGGCGCGCCGGCGACCATTTCGTCGCTAATGCCGGTTAATCGTTGAATTGGATATGGTATTGGCACGCCCGGATTTACGAGGGTAACGAATTTATCGGAGACCTCGCCGCCGATAACGCGCAATGCGGCAATCTCGGTTAGGTGGTCGGAATCGGGGTCGAGGCCGGTCGTCTCGACATCGATAACAATAAGGTTCTCCTCGTTTAACGGATTCATACTATAAATGATAATCCCTCAAACCGATTATCACAAGCGTTTAGTTTCGTGAATTCGCTAAAAAACGGGACATAGAAAAATCGTCCTAACGAAAACCGATATACCACGGTTATATTGGAAGTTATTGTTTTTCTGGGGGCACTTTCGCGAAATCGCAGAACCTCAGGTAAAGGATAAACAACGATATAGCGTTCAAATAGATTAATAGCTAACGGACGCGAATCCCAGTGAAATGGGTATTTGTCTGGATTTTGTTATTTTGATAGGTAGAATTTCTCAATAACCCTCTTGACCTTATACCCTAAAAAAGATATATTTCTATAAGTTAATGCGATTTGAAGGAAATTAAGATTATGGATTGTATTGCAACAGAAAAACTAGCAGGAGAATGGATAGCATTGCTAAAAGCGAATCCTATTCCCAGACTTCTTAAAGAGCACGACATAGGTTTAACCAATCGAATCCAAAGAGATTTACTGGATAATCCTTCCGAGTCTATAGCCGAACCGGTCGTGGAGGACACTACCTATAAGACTCTGGTTAGACGTCAAAAACCGGATGGCAGCTGGCGCGAGTCTGGCAGGAAGAAAAGCGAGGAGAGTTGGACCTTTATAACGACCTTACGTTCGCTATATAAACTGATAGATTTGGGTGGTGGGCAGGGAGTCGAGGTTTTCGACCGAGGCGTAAAATATATACTCGGCACGCAGACGTGTGACGGCGATTTTCGAGGAGCTTATGGTCCGGATATTCCTTCACCGAATTACACAGGTATGGTTGCGGAGGTTCTTTTTAGGGGAGGGACAGAGTATTATGAACCGGCAATGGCCGCTATTAAATGGCTTGTGGATATCCGCAGGAACGACGGCGGTTGGGCGATTCCCATTTTACGAAGTCGAGCCAAGAAAGACCCATCGAGCCACGTTGTTACAGGAATGGCGTTACGCGGTTTCATTAATGAACCTGAAAAACGTTATTGGAAAGAGGCGGAAAAAGCCGGTGAGTTACTATCGAGGTGCATATTCAAAGCGGACAAATATCCCGACCGCAGGGGAGTCGAATACTGGGGGAAGTTATCGTATCCGTTCTGGTTCACAGACGTTTTATCTACGCTCGACGTTCTCTCTGGATTGGGTTTCGACCTTTCGACCGGCCGAATGCAACGGGCATTCGATTGGCTACTCGGCCAACAAGATAGCGACGGTTACTGGCATTCCGATTTCCGCAAGAACAGAAAAGAACCGGACCCCTGGCTTACTTTTGCGGCTTTGAGGACGATTAAGTCGCTGGTAGGATAGATTTCGTTACGGCTACGTTATTTTCGACCGGTATCGGTGTGTTAATCTTGTTTTTTGTTCTTAAGTTTGTTGAGAACTTTTTTTTCTAAAAAATTAGGTGAAAAGGAGTTTTTACGTCGTGAGTGAAAACCCGACCCGAATTTATCTCGTCCGGCATGGTGAGACGGCCTCCAATGTCGAAGGGCTATTTCGTGGGAGGTCTGATATTCCATTAAACGATAATGGATTAGAACAAGCACGCGATTTAGCCGATGTATTCCGTAAGTATCCGTTCGATGCCGTTTATTCTAGCCCGTTGAGCAGGGCGATGGAAACGGCGAAAGCTATTGTCGCAAATCGGCCAATCGCAGTGGTCTCTATCCCCGATTTCAATAATATCGACCTTGGCGAATGGACCGGGCGACCTAAGAGCGAAATCGAAAAGGAATATCCCGAACTCTGGGAACAATGGATAACGGTTCCCGAGGAGTTGGTTATACCGGGCGGAGAGAAAATTATGTCCGTCAGGAAACGGTCTTTCGAGGCTTTACAAAAGCTTACCCAAAAACACAGTGGAGGATGTTTCGCGGTCGTTAGTCATAGAGCCGTTCTAAAACCGCTAATCGCCGCGGTTCTCAATATGGCGTTGCCGTTTTTTTGGCGCTTACATCTGGATACGGCGAGTTTTACTATATTCGAACACACGGAAAAAAGGGGTTATGTGCTTACTTGTTTTAATTCGACCCATCATCTAAAGAAATACGTGATAGAAAAGGTCTGATATGAGTTTGTGGAAAGTTACAATATCGGTTATAGTCTGCCTGATTGTTTTTATTGTCGGTTGCGGGCGTAAATCCTCATATGAAACGGCCGAGGTGCTTTTCGGAGAAATAATAGAATCGGACGACCATTACGCACCACAGATAATGGCCAATAATTGGGAGACGATGGATATTCTCCGGGAGGCATACCACAACGACCCTGACGACGAACGCGTCAGGTCTATATTCAACACCTTTTACAGCAGCCGGTTCGACTTGACCTTAGAGGAATCGTTATCGAAATCTATGGATATAATAATCGAATACGGCTCTAATCTTTTACGGTTAACGCCGAAGGACGGGATACTTCTCGTATATCACGAGCAAATATATTATCCGGTTAGATACGCGCAGGATATAGATGGTGTTAATCCTGATATTCCGGTTATTTGCGGCAAATTCTTGCCATTTAAGCGATATAGAGATTATCTTTCCGCGCGTTATGGTTTATGTTTTCCCTACGGTTTTCCGACGGTAAAAAGCGCCGACGACGAGGAATATAAGTCGACCACTGTAAATGGATTAAGGTGGGTGGCGGATTCTCTGGGAAAACCGGTTCTTATCAACATGAATATGCCTTTAGAGGCTCGACCGGCAAACGGGGCGTTGACGTATGGTTTCGGGAAACTTTACGGATTGCCTCTGACAAACGAGGAAATTAAACAGAAGAACCTCGAGTTCTATTCTTCTGTTCTTGTTTTCGATGCTGTTGCGGATACGACGTTTATGCTTCCTAATCTCGTCGAAGGAATGGTTCAATGGTATGCGGAAGCGCCTTTAGTTCAGGCTACTCACTGGCTTGCCGATGGCGATACGGCGTTTGTGGACACGCTTTTAAGTGTCCTAATAGAAAGGCTTCCGAGTTTTTGGAGACCAGCGAGTTATTATTTTTTCCTTCACCCTGAACTTTCGGGGCAACCTAGGGAAGAGTTAATTGCCAGAATAGAAAGGTTCATTAAATTTAACCCGGACAAGCGGAACGCTCAAAACACCCTCAAGGGGATTTTAGCTACCGAGGGAAACACAGGCGAGGAAAAATGACCCCAGAAAAACGCGTAAACGCCGGCGGTTTTTACGAGCATTACCAATCTCTAATAACGGATAGGTTTGTAGGCAGGGAAGAGGCTCTCGCGCAGGTCGCCGAGATTTTACAATATCCTCGTCGCGGCAAGGGGATGCCCGTGGTTGTGATAACAGGTCAATCCGGTAGCGGTAAAAGCTGGTTATTGGCCAGGATTTCGCAAAAACTATCGGATGAGATGCTGCCGTTTATCCCGATAGATTTGCGCACTACCGTTCAGGAAACGCTTCCCGGAGGTTTTGTTCATATAGCCAACGAGACGACAAAACGGGTAAGCATTAAGACGCCGCGTCTTAACAAGGTTTTGGATATTTATCTTAAGCGTTTTATGGGCATAACTACCGACCCTGTGGAAGATTCGGGCGGTTTTTTTCGGGGAATTATCAGGTCTCTACGCGGTGAACCAGACGAGGATGCAATAGAGGCGACCGAATTGAGCAGAATTTATGGCGAAAACTGGGATGAGATACTCCCGGGCAGACCGCTTTACGAGCATCTAAAGGCTATGGCTATAGCATTAGCAGAGGATATCGACAGTGGTTTAGAACGGACGAAATATCCTTTTATTACATTGCTTTTCGATTCGTGGGAGGATTACGCTAACCGTTTCGCGTCACACTGGTTCCGGTTATTTGATACAGCCAACAGGCTTTTTGTAATAATAGCAACGTGTCATCCTCCGGAAAACCGCGAGTTTATCAACATAACGCTCGGGGATTTCGACGATACCGAGGCCAGCACCGTTCTCGAAAGAAGAGGTATCGGTTCGGGGCAAGCTTGCGCGAGAATAATTGGGAATACGGGGAATAATCCTCTGGCTATTTCTCTGGCGGCTTCGCTTGCGGACACTTTGACGCGCAAAGGGGATATTATTCGGAGTAATTCGTTCGATATCGGGGAGGATTCCACCGCCGTCGAGGAGTATTCGAAAAATACGTGGAAAGGTCTTCGCGAGTCGGAGCAATACGCTCTCGCTGCGTGCATCCGCGGGGATGGTCTACCTATCGGGATGTTCGCCGAGCTTTTCGCCCAAAGAGCCGACTTATTGCCGAGTTTGATTGTGGTATCCGGTTTTGTTCCTTTCGACCCGGTATTGTCGGGCACGTCGCCGGTTAGATTGCATCGTCTATTAAAACCGATATTCGAGAAACTGTCGATGGATGTTACCCTTCCAACAGAGGCAGACCTTGCGGAGAGAACGAAGCGCCTTATGGGCCGGGACGACCATCCCGCCTGGGAGACTGCTCATACAAAACTCGATATGCGTATCGAACCTGAAGAGGCTTTCAACGCTGCAATCGAGCAAGTAATAGGTCTCGTTATGTTCGGCGATTTCGACCAGGCCGAGAGTCTCTGGCGGTCGGCTCGGCCGGTTTCGAATAAAAGGGGATTGGCCGCTGTCCATTGTGTTATCGGTAATCGGCTTATTGCAGATACCTTTTCGAGTGATGAACGCGTGGAATACTTCGGTTCGTTCGAGTCGGACGACACTATTTACGACGGCGCTTACCGTATCGAATATGCGCGAGCCGTGGCGGACAATGGCGATAACGAAACCGCTTTGAAAGAACTTCAGGATTGTGTAAGCGCACTATCCGGTGCTATCACCGAAACATCCGGCGGTGAACCCGCGTTGTGGTATTTGCGCGGCAGGGCATTGCATCTGGCGGCGGAGCTTATCAATCGGGCTGGAGTGCCAAAAGAAGCTATCTCTACTGGAGAGAAAGCTCTGGTTTCTTTTGACAGAGCTATTAATAGCGGTCTCGACCCGGCAGGATTGATATCGATTGATTCTGCCCGGACTACTGTGTTGATGGCCGAAGCCGAAAGCTCGTTTGGAGACCTGAAAGGAGCGTTGAAAAGACTCGATAAAGCCCGCGAATCTATTTTTAGGGCTATCGAAAAAAGGAGTGTCTCATTGCCGGACATAAACCTGCTTGCAGCAGAAATACTATATTATCGCGGAAAAATACACAAGCTTGCGGGTAACTGGACGGAATCGGAGGAGTTTTTCAATTCTGCTCTGGCAGAACTTAAGAATATAAATAATTCGTTCGTTCAACCGTCCGCGGAAGGCGAACTATTCGCAGGGAAAATATATCTCGCTCTTGCGGAATTGATAGAAAAGACTGGTTCGGAAGAAACGGCTATCGAGGTTATCGGGCGAGCGCAGGATGCCTTTGCCCGCTATGAGGAATTAATCGGCGGTAACGACCCCGCTGGTTGGATAGGGCGCGGGAAAGCGCTTCTTATAAAAAGCAATCTACTTTCTATGGATGACACAGAAGAGGCTATCTCATCGGCTCGCGAGGCACGGCGATATTTTGAAAAAGCTTGGGATAACGAGAGTTCTCTGGATGCAGCGGCATGCGAGATAGACGCTCTTATATTAGAAGGCGATTTGCTTGCTGAAGATGATAAACCGTTTGATGAGTTATTCGATAAGGCGGAGAAAACTCTTATTGCAAAACTGGATACCCCGGCATCCAGAGTTCAGTTTTTGAAGCGGTGGGTAAAACTCGCGAAATCGCGTGGACGGGCGGCTTATTTAAATTCAGACCACGATACCGCCACACGTTATTTTGCGGATGCTATCGAGGGGTATGAAGATTTACATAATATCGCACCGGAACAGCTTTCGATAGCGGATTTGGCGGAGATTCAACTTGCCTCGGCGATAGCGCTTCGCGCGGGCGGTGAGCCGTATAACGCTTTCCAATCGTTAATTCGCGCGGAGGAGGCTTTCGAAATTGCTGCCGATAAATCCACAAATGAGGGTCGGCGTAAGGTTTTACGCGCGAGTATCGGGGTATATAACGACCTCGAATCGACCGGGCACGACGAGGAGGCTTTCGAGGCGGCGCTTTTCGTTCTCGAACTTATCGCACAGATAGGCGGGCAGGAGGTAATGGAGATTGGCCACGAATTACTCGTATTCTGGGAAGCTCAGGGCCTTTCACTAGCCGACAGTCGCCGGCTGGAACAGGTTGCCGCCCCGTTGAGGGAATATTGGGGCGAAACCTGAAAATCGATATTGTTATAAGTTTGCCTGGTTGATTAGTTGACCTTTACTGCCCTTTTGGATAATAAATTTTCCGCATTAGAGAGTATTTGTAATAGGAAATTTAATAGACTGCTGATACAAAACAAAACTGACCAAAAAATATCGAAATTTGAAAGGAGCTGTTATGCCAAATTCACGTTGGGAATATAGCGAGAGGGCAATCGCGATGAAATCGAACGTAATACGCGAAATTTTGAAAATAACAAAAAAGCCGGGGGTGATTAGCTTTGCTGGAGGGCTACCGGCGCCCGAACTGTTTCCGTCTGCCACCATTAAGGAAGTTACTAATAAAATCCTGACGGATAGTCCCGGAGAGGCTCTACAATACGGGAGAACGGAAGGTTACCCGCCGTTGAGAGAGGTTGTCGCGGAGAGAATGAACAAGCTCGGTGTTCCGTGCACCGCCGAGGAGATTCTGATAACCAGCGGGAGCCAGCAAGGCCTGGATGTTGTAGGAAGAGTATTTCTCGACGAGGGTTCTCTGGTTGTAACGTCGCGTCCGACCTATCTTGGGGCTATTCAGGCTTTCGACACATACCGCCCTCGTTATGTAACTTTTGATTCCGACAAGGACGGGATGACGGTCGACGGCCTCGAGGATACACTCCTAACCGGCGAGGTCAGAGTGATATATCTTGTTCCCACTTTTCAGAACCCGGATGGTCGGACAATACCGACCGACCGGCGGAAGTTGATTATCGACCTGGCCGAGAAATATGGAATACCGGTTGTCGAGGACGACCCGTATAGCGAACTCAGTTTCGACGGCGAGGTTCCGGAGCATATGAAATCTATGTCGCCAGAAATGGTTGTCTATCTTGGAACATTCAGCAAGTTATTGGCGCCGGGCTTCAGAATCGCCTGGCTTATAGCCCCCAGAGGAGATTGTTATGACAGGTGTGTTAGAATGAAACAGGGCGCCGACCTGCATACAAATACGCTGGGACAGCACATTATCTATGAATACCTAAAAACAGGTGATTTCGACGAGCACCTCGAGAAGATACGCAAAGCGTATTCGAAGCGGCGGAATGTTATGGTCGAGATGATGCACAAATATTTCCCCGAGGGGGTTTCATTCACGGAACCGAACGGAGGGCTTTTCCTGTGGGTAACGCTGCCGGAGAGTATCAACACGACCGAGCTTCTGCCGAAAGCCGTGGAGAAACAGGTCGCCTATATACCCGGAAACGCTTTTTATCCCGCAGGCGGCGGGTATAATACGATGAGGATGAATTACAGCAAACCGAATGAAGAGGAAATCGAGATAGGTATTAAACGGTTGGCGGAACTTTTCGACGAGGCTCTCGGTAAATAACCCAATCTTTTCGGTAGATATATAGAAAGAAATGCTTTGACAATTGTGAAATTACGAATTAAATTAAAATAGACAGCAATCAAATCAAATTAAATTCAAAAGGAGTGGAAAGATGAAAGAACACGGAATCGAGAGCTTTCTCGCGGGTTTTTTCCTCGGCGGGATAATCGGTGCCGGTGTGGCTTTGCTATTTGCGCCTGCCAGCGGCGTCGAGACGCGGGAACAGATAGCGCGCAGGGCCAACCTTATAATGGAGGAAGGAAAAGAGGGTGCCGATTATATCCGCAAACTCGTTCAAGATGAGGTAGCGTCTATAAGGGACAGTGCGGAATCTGTCAAAGGTGCCGTCCAGAAGGGTGTGGACCAATTTAAGAAACAGAAGGCCTGATAGATGGCTATTACTATTGCTATATGGGTCTTTGTTGCTATAGCCGGTGTGGTTGCAGTATTCGCTATATGTTTCCTTAGCCAGCTCACGCGAGTAGCCAAAGAAAGCGAACTAACTATAAAGGCTCTTAATGCGCGTCTTCCGCAGATAATGGACCACGCGGATAAAGTCCTCGAGGACGCCGAGGCTACGGTTAAACGTGTGAACGCTACGATGGATGAACTCGAGGGGCCGATACACTATTTGCGAATGTTTACTCATCTTATGACCGAATCGAAGAGTTATATGGCGACAAGAGCGGGTCGCGCGGTGATGGCCTTTACTGCCGGATTCAACGCGTTAAAGGTGATAATCGACCGCCTCAAACAACATTTTACACACACCGGTGACAACGCTCTCCCCGAATAGAGGTTCTCGACGCATTGCAGCGATTTGTGGAGGAACATCGAGCGAACGCGAAATTTCGCTTTCTTCGGGAAAAGCTATTGCAAAAGCCTTGAACGAAGCGGGCTGGGAAGCCGACATTCTCGATTGGCCGGAGAGTGCCGTAGTTTATCGTTGCAACGAACTAAAGGGATACGAAGTCGTATTTATCTGTTATCACGGCGGGGCTGGAGAAAACGGTAGGATTCAGGCGGTTCTGGACGTCGCAGGCATAAGATATACCGGTAGCGGTCCTCTGGCGAGTGCGCTGGCGATGGATAAAATCCAATCGAAGAGGCTATTCGAGTATAGCGGTATTCCTACGCCGAAATGGTTTCAGTGGGAAAATAGAGAACCGCCAACAGCCGAACATATCCTCGATAATGCGGATTTGGACCTGCCGATTGTCGTTAAGCCGGCGAGTGAGGGTTCTACGGTGGGTATTACGATAGCGAAAACAGAAAACGAGCTCGCTAGCGGTATAGATGCGGCAAGGAAGTGCGGTCGAAGGATATTTTTCGAGGAATATATTCCCGGTCGCGAGGTAACCTGTGCTATTCTCGACGGTGTCCGGTTGCCGGTAGTGGAGATAGTTCCCGAAGGTGGGTTTTACGATTACGAGCATAAATATACTAAAGGCGCGAGCCGGTATATAGTCCCGGCGGAACTCGAAGACGACGTTTCCGTGAAGATTATAGATATAGCCATGCGAGCATATAATTTGTTGGGTTTACGACATTATGCCCGTGTAGATTTCAGGTTAAATGGTTTCGAACCGTATTGTCTGGAAATAAATTCGTTGCCGGGGATGACCTCGCTTTCGCTGGTCCCGATGGCCGCAAAGGCTTTAGGTATAGAGTTCCCCGAGTTAGTGGACAGAATTGTCCGAATGGCTTTGCTAAACGAAAACAGGACGAGTGCAAAAGGATAATAATAGTCGAGAAAAGCGAATTACGGAGGAATTATGTTCAACAGAGTGATTTTGGTCGGCAGGATAGGCCAGGACCCGGAGATGCGCTACACGCCGAGCGGCAATGCGGTAACTAATTTTTCTATCGCTACTAACAGAAAGTGGCGTAATAGAGAAGGAAAACTGGATGAGGAAACGACCTGGCACGATATTGTTTGTTGGGGAAAGACAGCCGAATTTATCTCGGAGTATGCAGGGAAAGGGAGTCTGGTTTTTATCGAAGGACGAATACAGAAACGAAGCTGGGACGATAAGGACGGGAACAAACGATATAGCGTCGAGGTTGTCGCGAGTAATGTCCAGCTTCTGGACAGGCGCTCCGATAGGGACGATAGGAAAGGGGATTCTGGGAAGGATACCGGCGAGGTAAATAGCGAAGAAGGTGAACCGGGTCCGGATACCGGCACCGAGGACGATGTCCCTTTTTAGAATACGAGAACTGGAATAAATCGCAATTAAATGCTGTTAAATTTCGAGGAATTCGGGGGGCAGAAGCTCCCTGTTTTTTTCTTCGAGAAACTCGATAACCTCGTCTTGAGTGGAAAAACGAAGCGTTTCTTCGGCTATACGGCGGGCGTCTTTAGCGCTTATAGACCGGATAATACCTTTAATCATAGGGACTGCGGGCGGATTTACCGAGAACTCATCGAGACCCATTCCGATAAGCATAGCGGTAGCACGCGGGTCGGCGGCCATCTCTCCGCACAAGCCACACCAGATTCCCCCAAAATGTGCGGCGTCGATTGTATATTTTACTAATTTCAATACAGCCGGATTGTAACTTTGGTAGAGGTCCTTAATGCGTTGATTACCGCGGTCGACTGCAAGGGTGTATTGGATAAGGTCGTTCGTGCCTATCGAGAAAAAATCGACGAGAGGGGCAATTTCGCGGGAGAGAATCGCTGCACTTGGAACCTCGACCATAATACCGACGTCAATCTTTTTAGCGCATCGAATGCCCTCTTTCTCAAGTTCGTCCCGTGATTCCTCTAATAGCGCAATAGCCTGTGCGACCTCATCCCGGTTCGATATCATAGGGAACATTATTTTTATATTTCTCTTATATGCGGCTCTAAGAATCGCTCTGAGTTGCGTTTTTAACACCCTTGGGCGGGAAAGGCCTATTCTGATAGCGCGCCAGCCGAGGAAGGGATTCGGCTCGAACGGTGTTCCCAGGATTTCCGCGAATTTGTCGCCGCCTATATCGAAGGTGCGGATTACGAGGGAATTGGGATGTATCGTATCCGCAAGTTCTTTATAGACGGCGGTTTGTTCATCCTCGCCGGGGAGTTTGGTGCTGCGCGTGTATAGCAATTCGGTTCTGAATAGACCTACGCCGTCCGAACCGTATTTGACCACGGTTTCTATCTCTCCCGGGAGTTCTAAATTTGCGCCGACGCTCAGTTTGTGACCGTCGGTAGTAACAGCCAGTTTATCTTTGAATCTAATAAGCCAGGCTTTATGTTTCTCCTGTGCTTTTTTACGGTCTTTGTATTTTTTAAGGACTGTTTTGGTTGGATTGACGATGACAGTGCCATCGTGGCCATCGACGATTACCGTATCACCCGATTCTATAAGACCGGTGACATTACTTATACCGAGGACGCACGGCAATTCCATCGTCCTTGTCATAATAGCGACGTGTCCGGTGGCCCCACCCATCTCCAGGGCCAGGCCGACGTATTTACCATGGAAAAGTTGCGCGGTTTCGGAAGGTGCAAGGTGCTGGATTATAAGAATACGGTTTTCGGGAACATCCTGGATTACGTGGTGCGCCATCCCCATCAGGTTCGAGAGGATTCGTCTGCGAACGTCTATGAGGTCGTGGGCGCGCTCGGCCATCGTCGCGTCGTCCGCGGACTCCAGAGCGTCGATTGCTTTACGCAGGACAATATCTAAAGCGGATTCCGCGGAAAGACGCTTGTTCTTTATACCGGCTATAGTTTCATCGACCACCGATACATCGGACATAAGCATAATCTGAGCTTCGATAATCGCCGCCGATTCATCCCCCATAGTTTTCGCTATAGCCGCCTGGACACGAACAAGCTGGTCTTTGGATTTCTGGAGAGCTTCGCGGAAGCGCCGGATTTCTTCCTGCACTTCTTCGGAAGCTATATTCTCTGGCTCGATAGTGATTTCTCCCCGCTCGATTTTGTGCGCGGGCGCAATAGCTATCCCGGGAGAAACCCCGATTCCCTCTATAATTTCCATCTTTTTTCCCAAAATTTCCCCTTATAATTCTTTATCGATAGATTTTAATAATCTCAGTGTTCCGGTCTTTCCTCGCGTTCGACGATATAAAATCCGACTTGTAAAGCAATTATAATGCCAGCGGTTGGATGTCCGTTTCAAATCGAACATTTTAAGATAGAGTATAATACGCGGTAATTAGCCAGTTAACAATAATAATGAAAAGGAATTTCCCGAAAAACCGAGATATATGATAATCTCGAATAACGACGAATAACCCACGAGTCGATTTATGGACCACAAGCCCAATATCCTACGAACAATACTATACTATCGTGGTGGGGGAAGGCTGGCGCGAGGGTGGAGTCTTTGTGGGTAGGGAGTCCGTGCGCCCGATACTAATATTTCCAACAATCATTATGAGGGCGTAGCACGGAGCGTGACAGCCTTCGGGGAGGAAATGGTCTTTTTTATGTTCAAAAAGATATATTTCTCAGACCTACCGGAAAAATAAGATTCGTATGTTTAAAAGATTATCCTTAGTTCGAATTAAGGAGACTAAACCTCTTGCAAAGACAGCTTTCGATAGTTATCTTCTATTCGATTATATAAACTCTACAAGGAGGCAAAATGAAAAAGGTTCTTATTGTTCTGGCTATATTACTGGTTCTGGCTTTCATCCTTATCGCCGTATTGACGAAAATACAGGCCGATTTTATGGGCGGTGGTAAAGTCAGGATTAAAAAAGCCTCTGTTCTTGTAGTCGACCTATCCAAACCGTTCCCCGAACGAGGAGGTTACGATTTCAGCGGTTTTAGATTTAAGAGAAAAGCGAGTTTTCTGTCGCTGATACGTGCGATTGAAAAAGCGAAGGACGACGAGGACATAATAGCTATTTCGCTAAAACCTTGCGGAATGAGCTTTAATTTCGCACAGATGCAAGAATTCCTCGAAGCTCTCGATAAATTCAAGGCTTCGGGAAAACCTGTTTACGCTTACGTAACGAGCGCCGGAATGGGAACATACCTTACCGCCGCCGCCGCGGATTCGATATTCCTGACACCTTCGGGGGATTTGATGTTCCTCGGGATGAGCGTATCTCCGATGTTCTTCGCGGGAAGCGCCGAGAAACTCGGAATCGGTTTCGACGTTATCCAGATAGGGAAATACAAAGGTGCAGCGGAAATGTTTACTGAAAAGAGTCTGACCGAGCCGCTAAGAGAAAGTCTGAGCGCGTTACTCGACGGATTGTATAGCGAATGGTTAAACGACGTGGCCGAAAGACGTGGTTTCTCTGAAGAACAGATAAATAATTTTATCGAATACGGGGTCTTTAACGCAGACGAGGCGTTAGATTATCGTTTGGTCGACGGTCTCGAATACCCGCAGGACTACCGCAAACGAATCCTCGGTTTGGTCGATGATAACAAAGATAGACTGGTCGGCGTAAAAGAATATGCCGAGAGCCGAAACATTACGAGAGGCTCGAAAAAAATCGCTGTGATATACGGTATTGGCAGTATTCACACCGGAGAATCTGAGCCGAACCCGTTCGGCGGACAGGAGTCTATCGGCAGCAAGACGTTCAGTAAGGTTATAGACGATGCGGTCGAGGACGACGATATCGCCGCTATCGTCCTAAGAGTAGATTCTCCCGGAGGAAGCGCTCTCGCCAGCGATATTATCTGGAAATCGGTAGTCGATGCCCGCAAGAAGAAACCCGTTTTAGTTAGTATGGGCGGAACGGCCGCCAGCGGCGGATACTATATAAGTTTCGGTGCGGACTCGATATTCTGCGACCCGACGACGATAACCGGCTCTATCGGGGTCGTTTTCCTGAAACCTTATATGAGCGGATTGTTCGAGAAAATTGGTATCTCTGTCGATTCTATCAACCGTGGGCCACTTGCGGACGAGTTCGCGATGTATAAATCTATGGACACGGAAGGATACGAAGCTTTCACACGACTTATCGAAAGAATCTATGACGATTTCACATCTAAGGCCGCCGAAGGAAGACACCTCGAATTAGACTCCCTTTTAACACTCGCCGAGGGGCGAATATGGGTCGGTAGCGACGCCGTGAAAATAGGACTCGCAGATAGAACTGCCGGTCTGTCCGAAACGATAGACATCGCGGCAAAAATGGCCGAACTGGACCCGGAAGATGTCGGTATCGTCACGTATCCACGCGAAAAAAGCTTTTTCGAGTTTGCTTTCGAGCTTACCGCGCCCGGCGTTACACAACTTATCCCCGAACCTATCAGAGAAACGTTATACCCCGTATTAGAAGCTTCGGAAATATATTCTTCAGGAGAGCCATTAACATTATTGCCGGTGCGTGTCGATTTTCCCCGGTAGCCGGTGCCTTACAGCGCTGTTTTTCAATAATAAAAAAAGAAGCCTTATTTATTCGGCCACTTTTAAATTCAAATACAATGAAAGATTAGGACGAGTATTCCCGCCCTTACCTTAAGTAGTATATATTCTATATTTTATAACCCAACGACCGTAGCTTTTCCTTTCCTTCTTCCGAGATATTATCGACAGTCCATCGCGGTTCGAAGGTCAAATTAACAACGACTTCGTCGACACCCTCGACACCTTTCGCGGCTTCCTCGACCTGATGAGTTATCATACGGTGCATAGGACATCCCGGGACGGTCAGGGTCATATCGACCTCGACCTTTCCCCCTTCTATCCGAATATCGTAGATGAAACCCAAGTCCACAACATTGACGGGTATTTCCGGGTCGTAGACTTGTTTTATGGCCTCGATTATTTGTTCTTTCGTAACCATTTTACCTTTCGGTTTTGTGTTCTTAAAGCCGATTCTAAAAAAGGGCCGGGGCGATAACCCCAGCCCTTTTATTTTAGTTGAAACCGGATAGAGTATTCTATGCTACTTAACCAGCGTCATTTTCCGGGTTTCGTTGAAATCGCCGGCAACGACTTTATACAGGTAGATACCGCTCGGGAGTTCGTGACCGCCGCCGTCGCGAGCATCCCATATAATACGATGCCAACCGGCATCCAGCGACTCGTCGACCAGCGTGGTAACTTTTCTGCCGAGTATGTTGAACACCTCGACCTTAACATCGGTCTCTTCCGGCAGAGCGATAGTGAATTCGGTCGTTGCGTTGAACGGGTTCGGCTTGTTCATAGAAAGCGCGAACTCCTCCGGCCGCCTCGGCTTAATACCCAGAACACCCTCGTCGGTAAGTATGACGCTGAATACGCGGATTCCGCTCCCGAAAGTAAACGTATATGAAGTGTCTTCGCGCATATCTATCGTAGTGCCTGTGGCCTGGTCGACCAGAGTTAAACCCCATCTTTCGTCGAGGTTATCCACTCCGCAAGAAGCGTCGTCCCCGGTCGGGGTTCTGTCTTTCGGCCACTCCAGCGTAACTTCCATACCGGCGGGAATATCGCGAACCTTAAACGTCCACACCTTACTATCGCTGGAGAAGTTAGCTTTCGTATCGCGCATCAACCTTAAGCCACCGGTTTCGAAATACGCGTCTATGGTGTTAACCGGCAGGTTTATATTCGGCTCGCGGACATCCCAATCGTCGAATCCGTCGAGAGCGGTCTCGTTCACTCCGATATAATTATAGATATCGGTTCTGACGTCGCTGCCCTGGACACCCTTGGCAGAGACTCTGAGCATAAACTCGGCCGGATTGAGCGTTTTAACCTTGGGTGCCGGTTTCGCTTTCGCCGCGAATGTTTCGAGAGCGCCGTCCATAGGATATATAATATCGGTATAGACGGCGGGGTTACCGTCGCGTGCGTAGATATAGTATCCGCGCCAGGCGTCGATATACTCGTCGGCACCGCCGCCTCCACCCAACGGGTCGTAGAACGCGAAACCATCTTTTTCGCTCCAGGTCCAGTAATAGCGGTCGAGGTATGTGAAGTCGGTCGCGGCATAGACAGCATCCCAACTAACCCTCATATCGAACGGGTTACCGACTACCCACCAGCCCCAGTTCGGGCTGCCTACAGGATAATATACGGGATAGGCGAAGTCGCCGTCCGCAAACGGGGTGCCGTAGACATCCCAGTAGGTGCGGTCGAGCCAGGTTTTCAGGAAATACCCTTTACCGCGGACGAATCCGGTCGGTAGTTCGTTGAGTCCTGTATCCTGATTATATCCATAGATATTCGATGCCGACGGCGTAACGTTGAACGGGACAATATCGTCTACGAGTTGGATATACGGGTCGTTCGGGGTCGCGTTCAACGGAACACTTATAATCTCCCAGCCGGCATAGGCTCTCGGTTGAACCTGAACACAGGTCGGAATCGTATATGGCGGAATGTTATCGCCGGGGTAGAAATATAGGTCGAAGCAGTAATCGCCTACAGGAGTGGAATATTCGTGATTGATTATCGCGAACGTTACGCATTCCCCGGGAGCGATAAAGCCAGTCGTCGGGTCGACGTAAATACCGCCGGGTAATGGGCAATTTGGTGATTCTATAGAATAAACCTTAAGTGTGTTCATATTGGTAACCCAGATACGACAATTGTGGTCGACCTCGAGTCCCGCTAACGCATAACCGCCAAGCCAACCAGCACCGGGCGCTTCGATTTCGTTGATTACCGTGCCGGTTGCTGGTTCAATTTCGTAAATCTTATCCGCAGGTTCATTTGCGGCGAACCATATAGTTCTTCGACTGGGGTCAAAGCCGATACCGGCGCAATTCGGGGCAGAATATGTATTCATCACTTCGCCCGGAACGTCCCAGTCTTTACCCTTTATTTCGTAGATAAGGTTATCGTTCCAACCGCCGACATAGAATACATCGCGGGAGAAATCGTAGCCGACGCCGCGTTGTGAAGCCGCGGTCCAGGGTAAGGTAAAGTCACCAATCGAATCTACAATATCTCCCGTAACAACGTCGAAAGCGTATAGGAAGTTACTGCCTCCAACAGCGATCTGCCACATTAAGCGATGATTGGCGTCCCATGCCATATCGCCCATCCACGAAGAACTTCCTACGCCGGTAACATCGACGGTAAGACCGGTATAAAGACCGGTAAGAACATCGAATTGCTGGTTATTGCACATTAACGAAATGCCTTCGACATTACTTACCCAGAAGTTAGTTATTTCGAGTCTATCGTATAACCCCAGACCCCAGGGCATATCGCAAACTGCGTTAACATCGAAACTATCGACGACATCGCCGAAAGCAGATGGTCTCGCAGATGGGCCGGGCACACCGCTCGGAATTCCAGCACGATACGCATTAGGGTCTACGGGTGTAACGGAGCCTTTATCTACGAAGGTTTCTTCTTCGACGAACATCGGGCGCGCCCTGGAACCACCGCCAACCGGGACACCTGTAAAGTTAAACCATATTGTATCGTCGGTCGGATTGCATATCTCGAAATAGACGGAATCGTCCTCGTTGTATGTCAAGTGCCCGTAAATTTCATCGACGTCTATCGGGCAAATCGGAACAAGAACCATCGCGGTATCGTCGATAAATACTACTACATCCTCGTATCCGGGGAAATATCCTAATTTAACGGCCATAACAGTATTATCGCCATACCCTACTTGCGGAATGAAGAAATACCCGGTAGAATCGGTATAAGCGACATAACCTCCGGTTCGGACCTCCGCATTCTCGATGACATCGTAAGTATTGCAGTCGTAGACATAGCCCTCTATAGCCCCCGTAGGTGCCGGGTAATACATAAAGTCGTCCACATACCACCCGGCATCGGTAATGCTGCCATCGGAACCAAAGTGGAACCTGATATGCGATACGTCGGGGGTGAGGTCTATCCTTTGCATAAACCATTCGTCGAATCTCAAACCGGAAGACCAGCAATCTTCACCCGGAATACCCGCATTAGCGCCATCGGCGACAGCGTTATAGGCTGTGTCCAGCGGTGTAGCCAATTCCCATGTTAGACCTCCATCCCTCGAGACTTTCACGTTTGCGCCGTCGTAGATATACTCGGTAATCAACCACTGATACCATGCAAACCTTGTGCAAGGATATGGTAAGGCTATATCGAGTTTACAATTTGCGCTAATGTCGTAATCGCCGTCGAGAACTGTGCCCCAGCAATTCGGTGCTGTGTGTGCGCTCGGCGGGCCATAAGTTGGGGTGCCCCATTCCCAGCAACCTGTCAGAGGTGTAGGTAGAGCGCCTCCGTCGTCGGTATCGACACTATCCCACTCCGGAACCAGAGGGTCGAGAAGCAGCGGGCCGAATATAGTATCGATATCGACCGTTTCGCCGACCGCAACAGAAAACACAGGAGTATAAGCCGTAATATAGCCCGGATATGTGCCTACGACCTGAATATCGCCCGCGTCGACGCCGTCGAGGAAGAACGCTCCAGTGGCGTCGGTTACGTCGTTGACGCCGGAGACGAGTTCAGTAACAGCTATGCCGGCATCGGGACCGGGGACGTCCGTTAGGTCCGCGGTTCCGGTAATAAAGGCTACCGGGCGTTCGTCGAGTGTGAAATCGATTTCTACCGAGTCGTCCTCGACAACGACGACCGCGAATACCGTTTCGGCATAGAACGCAGGATGAGTGCAATAAACATCGAAGGTTCCTGCGGGAATGCCCGATATGCGGTAATAGCCGTCGATAGCGGAGATATCGTTATACGGGAATCCTACGAGGCCGACCTCCGCGCCCGAGTGGTCGGTGCGCCCGGAAAGCGTTACGTGCCCGTAAACAGTGCCCGAAGGCGGTGGAACGGTGCAGTAACGGATAGTCCGGGTAGTCGAGGTTAGGCCGAGATAGGATGGGTCGCCGTAGGTGCCACCTTCGTGCAGGTATGCGATACCCTCGCTTCCGTCGAAATTCTCCACACCCATCTCGATATCCAGAGGGTCTTCGGGAAGACCGTTGAAGCGGACGTCGATAGCGCAGTTACCGCCCGGTGTAGGTATAACTGTCGGGTTCCAGATTTGAACCTGGCAATCGAAGTATGCGCTGCCGCCGTATTGGCGCCAGTTTTCGAACGAGAAAAGAACATAGTCTCCCATTGGTTCTAGATATAAATACGCCCAGCCGTCGGAACCCACCAGGTCGTCCCAGACCCAGGCGATGAAATTATCGAGCTGACCGCCGGGAGTCGGTATAAATTCGGGGGATAAGTAAGAACTCGCGGGGGCGGTCGGGTCGAATAAAATCCACCCGTTCGAGCTGAGCCAGGTGGTATCTCTCCCGACGCCGTATAGGACGAACGGGAACGGGAACCCAAAATAGCCGGTAACCGCATCGTCGGCCTCGATTGTGGTCATTTCGATTCCGCTAGTAGCGTCTATCCACGTCGGGTCGGGGCTCATCGGGTAGCCGGTGCCGTCCTCGTAGATATAGTAACCACCCAGCACCTCGAACGAGCAGGTCCCGCTCGAACCAGTGTTCGCCGGAATAAAGGTATCGGTTGCCCTGAATAGATAGTCTATTACGCTCCAACCCTCGAGGTCGGTGAAATCGTAATGATAATCGCCTGTGCCGTCGGGTAAGCCGCTGTCATAGACGAGATTATCGCAGACCCACGGGTCGCCGTTTATGCTGTAGCATATCTCCGCCGATAACGGGTCGATTCCGGTAAAATCGTTAATATAGACGCCAACCGTAACATCGGTTGTTCCGGAAGGATATACGGAGTCTGCGCAGGTATATGAGAAACTCGGCGGCGCGGGTTCGCTTGGCGGCGTATAGCCGTAAATAGTAACGTCGTCTAACGCCCAGTGGTAATCCCAGTTATTGTCATACCAGAAACAGACCTTACAGGTTGCACTGCTAGAAGTAAAGGATTCGATATGATACCTCGAGTGGACAACATCCAGTTCGGTTCGACCGTAAGAAATCGCGGTTGCCCACGTAGCACCGCCGTCGGTGCTAACGAGGATATAGGCTTCACCTGTGGACGAGCCGAACAACTCATAGTCCTCCCACATATCGACGATAACCGAGTCGTATCCACCCGAGGCGTCGAAGACCGGAGTGAACAGCGAGTCGTCGTTATCGACTTCGTAATCGACATAGGCGCTGAGCGCGCCGATAGTGAAACCGGTGAGGAACTGGCTGTGCCAGTCTTCAGCGCCGACATAAGGCGGGTTTTGTGACCAGCCGGCGGGAATCCAGGCGCCCTCGAAACCCTCCGTAGGCAGAAGTGTAACTTCGGTTTGCGCGAATGCGACAAGGACCAGGGCGAGAATACCCAAAACGGAAATAAACGTGAGTTTCATCCGTAACCCTCCTTCTTGGTTGGATGATTGTTTTTGTAGTTAGGAATTTATCTTAAAATATCTACGCTATTTGGCATTGTCAAGGTATTTTTATGATTTACGATATTAGAAAAGGAATTTTATTCCGGGTAGTCATTTAGTAAAATCAGGAGATATCAAAATACAAGAAGGAAATTGCATTTTAGCCGTGCACTTCCAAGGAAAATAAAAATAAGGTAATTTTAAGATTATATATTGAAATACAGAGATTTTAATATATAATTTAAAAATAAGAAATCCTTTAAAATCGATGGAAAAACAGAAGGGCAATCGAGCTTATGGACGGCCAAATGAAATTAAAAGTCTTATTAGGATTATTTGCGATAACAGTATCTATGTTGTTCGGAGCCGTAACGCTTTCGACGCACGGGGATTCGGTAATAGCGGAGTTCGACCCGTTAGAGGGGCAGTTACCGATAGGGTGTATTTATATCGGCGACGACTACCTCGCGAAGATACCCCCGGAGGTTTTCCCGGCGGGTAAAGTAACCGTCCCGACCGTGGATATTCTCGAAGCTATCGACGGCAGCAGCGAGTTTGAAATATTCGTTTTTCTCGAGACCGTTACCTTCGGGGACACATCGAGAGTTATCCAGGGCGCGGTTTTCAGAGTCGGAATCGGACAAACCGAGATAAGATTCAAGAAAGCAGGCGAAACTGCACCGTTTGCCGGATTGAGCGATTTTGTTTTCGGACGGTTCACTAAATTAAGAAATATCCGCGACAAAATCGAGACCCGCGGCCTTAGGTGGACTGCGGACCTGAACCCTATTTTTATGTTGCCTGATGGGGATTGGCTAAGGCTTCTCGGCACAAAGCCGCGACCGGATACGACTATCCGTTCGCGTGAGGACACCCCTCGAGAACGTCCGATGATACCAACAGACCTCGATTGGCGCGATAAAGACGGCTATAATTGGGTTACGCCAATAAAGAACCAGGGTTACTGTGGTTCCTGCTGGGCTTTTTCAGTCGTAGGAACCGCCGAATCGGAGTTCGTAATCGGACTGGCTCGACCTAGCCTCAGAAATACTCTGGACCTCGCCGAGCAACATACGGTTTCCTGCGACCATACGTGCTGGCCGCCGCCATACAGCAGTTATTGCAACGACGGTTGCGACGGCGGTTATACCAATCTTGCAAGCGATTTTTTACGGGATACCGGCGTTCCCGACGAGGCCTGTTTCTCTTACGTCTCCGGTGCGTCTGGATATGAACCACCCTGTAGCGACCGTTGCGCGGATTGGGCAAGCCGCGTTAAAAAAATATGCAGTTGGAGTTGGATAAACGAAGGGGACAACGTCGATGTTACAACCGTTAAAAACGGTGTCCAGGATGCCCCACTTTCCGTGTGCATGAGAGTCTGCTCGGATTTCTCATCTTACTCGGGCGGTTTGTATGAGAATACCTGCGGTTCGACCGGTTGGGAGGGTTGGCACGCGATTATTCTTGTCGGTTATAACGACGACTATGGCGGCTATTGGCGGATGAAAAATAGTTGGGGAACATCGTGGGGAGATAACGGTTTTTGCTATCCGGCTTATACAGAGTCGAATTACGGCGAATCGAGATTCGGGACCGATGCACTTATACATAACTATTATCTCGCCGCCGATTTTTCCTATAGTCCGCCTTCGCCGGGAACGGGAGAGACGGTCGATTTCACCGACCTCACCAGCCATTGCCTTTCTCTGGTTAGCTGGAGCTGGGATTTCGGCGACGGTATCGGGTCCTCCTCTGCACAAAACCCGAGCTATTCGTATCCATCGAGTGGGAGCTTTATTGTCGAATTAATCGTTTGCGACGCCAATAATTTCTGCGATACCGTTACCCATAGCATTACGGTTACGCCGAACGAACCGGATTTATATTATCACTCTCACGTTATCGACGACGGCCTGGGCGACGGTGACGGTTACCCCGAAGCGGGGGAGTCGATTATTATGCCGATAAGTCTCGAGAACGCAGCTGGTAGCGCGACCGCAGTAAATGTAATCGGCAACGTTACCGAATCCGACCCGTATGTGAATTTCACCGATGCGAACCTCGATTGGCCGGATATCCCTGCTGGGGAATTCAGACAATCGAACTCGAATCACGTGCGGTTCGATATTGCCGACGACGAGGCGACCTGCGACCATAATGTAACGTTCACGGTCAACTGGGACTGCGAGGGCGGGACCTATACCGGTTCGGATAATTTCGTCGTCCTGCTCGGCTGTCCCGACCCGCAGCTCGAATATCAAAGCCATGTTATCGACGACGCTGTCGGCGGGGACGGCGACGGTTACCCAGAGGCCGGAGAGACGATAGTCCTGCCGGTAACTTTGCGTCATATAGGCGGAGCGGGCGCGGATAATGTTACCGGAACGCTCGATGAATCGGACGCTTATATCAGCATAACCGACGCTAACGCCGACTGGCCGAATATCGCCATCGGCGGCTCCGAGCAATCGAACCCGAACCATTTCGAGTTCCAGATAGACCCTCTTACGCCAGACGGGCATATCGTCGATTTCACTGTCGATTGGGATTGCTATTGCGGCAACGGCAGCGACGGTTTCCAGA
>QNEE01000007.1 GCA_003645085.1 bacterium
AAATTAGAATAATATGAAATTCGACCCGGAAACGAAAAAATTCGTAGCGGCCTTCATTATTATGGCGGTTTTTTCCGCTATGACGCGATTTACGGCCGGCTATATCCTCGCCGGCGTTTTCGTTATTCTGGCACTTTTCTCGCTGTATTTTTTCCGCGACCCGGATAGAAATACCCCCGAAGACGAATCGCTACTCGTTTCGCCCGCCGACGGCAAAGTCGTATTTGTCGGGAAATACGACGACCCGGCATTCGGAAAATCGCTGAGAATCGGTATATTTATGAGTATTTTCGATATCCACATTAATCGGTCCCCATGTAGCGGCGTTGTCGAACTTCTCGAATATGTCGAAGGCGGGTTCGGCTACGCGGGGAATCCTAACGCTTTCGGAAAGAACGAACGACAGGTAATTTTTATAACGAACGAACACTGCCCGATAATAGTCCACCAGATTGCTGGGATGGTCGCACGGCGAATTGTCTGCCGCGTATCGGAAGGTCAGAATCTCGAGTGCGGCGAGAGAATAGGCATTATCCGCTTCGGGAGTCGCGTGGAAACTATCGCACCTTTTGATAAGGTCGAAACTCTAGTTAAGGTAGGTGATAGGGTAAAATGCGGAACGACACCAATCGCAAGATGGGTATAAAAAGATTCGCGCCGGCGATTCCGGGGTTTTTCACATTCGGAAACCTCGTGTGCGGTTTTTTTGCACTATTGCACACTATGGGACCAAAACCGGAGAACGCCGCCTGGTTTATATTCCTCGGAGCTTTCCTCGACCTTCTCGACGGCAAACTAGCCAGGCTAACCAGAGGCGCCACCCGAATAGGCATACAACTCGACAGCCTGGCCGACTTTATGACGTTCGGCGTGGCACCGGTGGCGCTTATGCACTCGGTCGGCCTTTTTACACTGCGCGACTGGAAACTCGCCGTAGGTATATTATATCTTTTCGCGAGCGCTTTCAGATTGGCGCGTTTTAATGTCTCGGCGAAACTCGAAGGGGCAAACCATTTTTACGGTCTCCCTACACCTTGCGCGGCGATTGCCGTAGCCGGCGGAATATTATTTATTAAAAAGGTCTGGCCCCCGGTTTACGGAACCGGTGCGCTCGGCAGTGTGGCCGTTTTAGCGTGGCTGATGGTCTCCAATGTCAGATATCCAAAGTGGTTTCCGAAAACCGACCTATCGAAAGGGGTGAAATCGCTCTTAATAATTCCCTTATTTATAGTCATTTTAGCGTTGATTTTGTTTCCTGTATATACTATATATCCTCTAATCGTCATTTATATTATTGTCGGACTAATTCGCGAACTTATTTATACTCTGTCACGTCGGACGGCACGGACTTTAGAAAGCGAGGATAACGATGAAATACTATCGGGCTAAAGTTACGGTCAGGAAAACCGAAACCGTCGCCGACCCGGAAGGCAAAACTATCTCGGAGGCACTATCGAGGCTCGGTTATCAGAACATAAAAAGTGTGCGGTCGGGTAAGGTTTTTTTTCTCGAGCTTGAGGCCGAAGATAAAGCTGCCGCCGAAACTCTACTTGAAACCGTCTCCCGCGATATCCTATCCAATCCGATAATCGAAAAATTCGCGTTCGAGATAGAGGAGATTTGATGCGTGCGGCGGTTATAGTTTTTCCCGGCAGCAATTGCGACCGCGACACCTACTGGGCGGTAGAACACGCCCTCGGCGAAAGCGCCGAATTTGTCTGGCACAGGGACACGAGCTTGTCCGGATTCGACCTTGTAATTTTACCCGGCGGATTTTCCTATGGCGATTATCTTCGGACGGGCGCATTTGCGAGTTTTAGCCCGGTTACGAAAGCGATTAAATCCTTTGCAGAAAACGGCGGATTGGTCCTGGGAATCTGTAACGGCTTTCAGGTGCTTCTCGAGTGCGGTCTATTGCCCGGCGCTATGATTCCGAACGACCATCTCAGGTTTATCTGTAGCGACGTTCTTATTCGCACCGAACGAACCGACACACCTTTCTCCAATGAGGCCGAAACCGGGCAGGTTCTGCGAATTCCGGTAGCGCATTTCGAGGGGAACTATTTTGCGGATAAAACCGTTCTGGACAGAATCGAGGCTAACAATCAGGTGCTTTTTCGCTATTCGGATAGCAATGGAAATGTCTCGGCCGAAACCAACCCCAACGGCAGCGCGAACAATATCGCAGGCCTAATCAACGAACGTGGAAACGTTGTCGGAATGATGCCTCACCCGGAAAGAGCCAGCGAGGAAGTGTTAGGTTCCACCGACGGTATGGTTATATTTAAGAGTATTTTGCGGTATGTCGAAGAGAAGGCGGTATCCAATGTCTGAGGTCAGACATAAATTCGCGGTAGTCTTTCTCGCGGTAGTCGTGGGGATACTCGTCGGCGCGCTTCTAACCGAAATACTAACCTTTATCCTCCCAACGGGTGTCGTGAAAACGTTTTTTATGAAGGAGGTCGGATTCGGCTTCGACCCCGTGCATATCGACCTCGCATTACTTGAGTTTACGTTCGGTTTTACGTTCCATTTTAATTTCATAGCTATTATCGCAGTTGCACTTACGGTCTACTACTTCAAGTGGTGGCTTTAGGTTAAGTGTTGAGGTCGTTGAGTAAAATGAAAATAAGAAAAAAAGTAGTTGACATTGCGCCAATACTCTCTATATTGTTCTAAAACGGATTAGCTATGTCGGTTTGTGTTTTACCACAGATAAACTTGCTAATTCATTGTTATTTAATAATTTGAAAACGAAAAAACCTCGATTTAAGAACGGCAACTTCAAAACCAAATTCTCTTTAGAGGGAAAGGAGACACCATGAGAAAGTCACTTCTGGTCGGTCTACTTATGGTTTTCATTGCGGTCGGTGCGATGGCCAATGTCTATACGGACCGCGCAGTAACCGCTATGGAGTATGTTACCAACCCGGTTAACGGGATGTATCATCAAACGGAGGGCCTGGTTTGGATTAACACGGACCCGACTAACGCCGCGGCTCCCGCCGTGGATAACCAGAGTCCCGCTTATCTCGGAGCTTATTTCTGGACAACCGCCGGTCTTCTCGCCGGTATGAACGCGACCGATGTCAATGTGCCTTATGCGCATAATGCAATCGAACGCGTGTTCATCAACAATTTCGATTTCGGCGAGGATATCACTTTTGCAGGCGGAATCGAACCCTGGTATAGCGAATCCACGACTATCGGCGGATGGACGGTCGATAGTCTGCTTATGGCAGACGCGCAGATACCGTGGCGTTTCGACCCAACGATGAGCTTCGCCGCTTCCGCCTCCGATGTTTATCTCGAACGCGTTCTCTGGGCAACCTATTTCCTGACTCTCTGCGATAACATCGAATACTCGCAGTATATTGCTCGCGTTTTACGCGGCATTCGGAACAACCCAACCTATTACAACAGCACCAACGGCGCTATCAAATACAACGGCGTCGATAACACTTACCTGACCGCCCTCTGGGGTTTAGTTCTCGAAAGCTATATGCGTTCGTTCGAGAGTTATCCCGTTCTGCGTCCCGGTTATATTCCGATAGAACCTCCTCCGACAGATTATGATTGGAGCGAGGAATCCGAGGGCGCGTGGCTTTTCGTTATGACAATGCTCGATTACTATTTCGGCTCCCAACTACCATCGTGGTGGTCGAGTTACTGGTGCCCCGAAAGTGACCGTTCTCCTATGGACCCGGCTCGCGGACTCGAACGCTGGGAGTATCTGCCGGTTATGATGTTCGCGGCTGCGCACGGCGAAATCGACACGGCTAATGGTTTATGGGATAATCATATGGACGACGTAGGAGTGAACACGTGGCGCAACGATGTTAGAGACTATTTCAGGCAGGGGGCCATCTGGAACGGCAGCCGCGGTTATTATGCTCCGTTACATAGGCGGCCTGCGATTTACGTATTCTATGAACTCGGCCAGATGGAGATGTATCGCGCGACATTGGATACCCAGTATATTAACCGAATTCTCAACGTTGAAGATAATCGATTCAACTCTACTTATTGGACCGGGGATTTCTGGGACCAGTCCCCATCGCGTCACGGCACACCTATGTGGAACGGTCTTCACGCCTGGGTTCTCGCCCATCTGCCGAATATAGAAATAGTCGGTATCGAGAGCAACCTGCCCAGCGAAGGCCCTCTGCCGTATGATTACTCGGCCAATACGGGGCAGGACCACGTAGTTACGGTCTGGGTTGCGAACAACGGACTCGTTCCCATCGACTCGCTGCTTATGACAGTCAACGAGGATTACGCCGGCGGCAGCCGCACAGGCGCGGTGTATTGCCCGTTGATAAACCCCGGCGAGGTTGTAGGCGTTACTTACGACATTGGCGGCCCCGGTCTCCCCGGCGACCATAATATCTACGCGACCTTTATGGACGAGCCGTGGGTAGCCGGTTATACCGTGGTCGACAGCGACCTGGTAATCGATGTGCAAACGCCGGTCGCTATCGATATGATAGCGACTATCGGCGACCCCGTTACCGCTCCCAACAGCCCGCTCGTCTCGCGCCTAAGCGAATTCAATATCGAGGTTCAAATCCAGAACAACGGCGGTAGCACAATCCGCGAACTCGAACTCGACCTCAGTCAGAGCAGCCCTTACGGCCTCGCTTTCACGTTCACAACCGGAACGCACTTCGACGGTGTAGTCGATATCCCCGGCGGGACTACCGGCAGTATTTACTTCCCGGTGGTCGCGCCCGCGGACGTCGGTGCCGCGTTAGGCGACGATATTTTAGTCGAGGTGGACCTAGTGGACGCTATCGACGAGAATACCCGTCTTTCGGTTCCTCCGGGAGATATAGTGATAACCGACGACGAGGAATATTTCGATATTCAACACAGAGCCTGGCTCACACCGACCGGTTTCGGAACGACTACCGGCTGGGTTAACGCAACCGATATAGAACCTGTAACTGTTTGGTTCTCGAATTCGGCGGGTGATGTCGGAGAAGCCGACTCGCTCGATGTTTATTCCCATACATTAGAACTGATTTCGTCGGTCGTAACCGGAATCGGTGGAACCGACGCTCCATCCTTAATCGATGCGAGTGTAGCGGCAGGCGCCGCCGGCAGCGCGACTTTCGACCTGTTCAACGACGGCGCCAGCGAGAACGCGATTGTCGATGTCCATTATGTCGGCTACTACCACGACGGTAACAACGGCAACGAGGCCTTCTCGCCGCATAGCCCGATGGACGTTACCTATGTAGGCTCACTCGGTATCGACGTTCTGTATCCCGACGCTCAGCCTCTCGCCCCGGCGGCGGGAACATTCTGGCCCCCCGACGATTGGGTAAGGGTCGAGGCCTGGGATAATCTCTCCGGCGTCGGTAGAGTAGAAATATTCGTTATGGACTTTGTCGGCGTCCAGTATTGGGATTTCACGACAGGCACCTGGGGCGCGACTCCCGACACGGTCGCACTCTCTTACTACGCTGCTTACGATGAATGGCGCGTCCAGCTCGTCAATCACCCGGCGGGCAACTGTGTTATGTTCGTTCTCTGCTGGGATAACGCCGGCAACCAGATGCCGCCGGAATATGTCCCGCTTGGAGATATCTACTACGGTCACATCGTAGAAATCGGCGCAGACCTCTGGCGCGGTGGGCCTCTGGCACCGGTCGACCCTCTTGCCGATTACGAATACGAATGCGATTGGAACTGGGTATACGAATGTAGCGTCCTGGTTTTCAATCCCAACGGATTTACATTAAACAACGTCGAACTCGACCTGTTCAGCACATCCCCATATACCGGTATTGTCGATTTGACCGGCGCGACGAGTATCGGCGCTTACGCAAGTATCTGGTATCGTTTCGAGGTTACCGAGCCGGGTTACACATTCAAAGATTCGCTCTATGCGCATATCTCCGACGGAACCGACGCTGTCGGCAACCCGATAGGCGAACAGGTTACGGATAACGATTTCCGCGTATGGGTCGAGATGCCCGTCGATTTCGAGATTGTCGATGTCTGGATTGAACCCGAAAGCATCGAGGTCTGGATTGGCGACCCGACAGATACCGAAGAGGATACCGCTCTCGTGTCGCATTACCAAACCTTTGCGTATTACGCTACGTTCCGCAACAACGGCGAGGATGTAATCGACAGCGTCGAGGTCGCACCGTTCCAGAGTCATGGCTTTAACTCGATAATTACACCGACGGGGCCGTTTACTTATTACAATAAGGGCCAGGGCTGGACCGAAACGTTATTCTTCGGAGTTATAGCAGATACACTCGACCCCGGCATCAATCCAGAGCAATTCGACCAGTTTATGATGCTTATCTGGGACGATATCGGTTTCACCGCGCATAACCATCCGCCCGGCTACACTACAGGTCTGTCGACCATAACCGACGACCGCGCGCCAATCGGAATCCAGGAGCCCTCGCTTCTCGATGAATTCCTTATCTATACGGACGGAGATAGCAATTTCGTCTGGTTGAATATGACGAACACCGTCGCAGTCGAACTCGGATTGTGGAACCAGTGGGCAACCGCTGCAGGCACCCCGAAGACGGATAGAGCAGCAGCCGATAGAATAAACGACCCGGCCTACGACTGTATGTTGACCTTTATGGACCCAACCTACACGTGGAACGTAACGGAGGTCATCGACCGCGAGAACCCGATATATGTAACTTCGACGCTTGTAGAGCCGGGCGATAGCACGTATATAGGATGGGAAATCACATGGGACGGCACACCGCCGCCTTATGAAGGTGCGTTGAGAATATTCAGCGATATCGAATACGGCGACCAGAATTGGCAGTCGCAGTTCGATTCTCGTTACAGCCCGGCAAATCGCTGGTTCTCGACCGACTATCTCGGTATCGACGTCTCGCGCCCGACCTGCGAAATTATAGCTCCATACGACGGCGGTATGTATCCCGATTACCCCGAGACTATCCGGGTTCTCGCCGACGACGCGGTTTCCGGACTTGTCGAGGACAGCGTGAAGGTGCAATTCGAGAACCCTCTGGGCGAGATATGGAACGGCACCGACTGGTTCTCGGGAGATTGGTGGTTCACCGCTCATTATGATATCGCTCTCGGGCCGGATACCTTCTGGTATGGTATCCCGACGCCGGACCTCGAGGGGTGTTACACCTACAGGGCTTATTCGTGGGACGTTGCCGGCAACCAGTCGCTTATCGACGAGGTCGATTTCATCTGGGACGCGACCGCGCCCAACAGCCATATAAACTATCCGTATAACGGGTATTACAGTTATACCGCCAATAACCCGTGGGACCAGGTTATCGAGGTCTGGGCGCTCGATGATACGACAAACGCGCCATACGAATGCGTTTCCCACGTCCGGAGCGTCTATGTCGCTATCCGCGACACGCTGCAGGATAAGTGGTGGAACGGCAGCGGATGGATAACCGCAGGAACCGCTTACTGGCTGCCATGCACTCCAACTTCCGACCCGGAAATCTGGGAATACCTCGGCTATACCGATTCAGCGAGCGTTATTCTCGAGTTCTACTGCTATGCAAGGGATTCCGCAGGGAACCTCTTTGCTCCGGACGACACGCTACAGTATGTCCGAGTCGACGAGATAAAACCGAACAGCGTCCTTACCGACCAGACGTTTGCCGAACTACCCGCTTTGGTAACCTGCAATCTGACGGACTGGAACACATTGATGGACGGGAAAATCTGGGGTTACGCCGCGGATTCTATCACGAGAGTGGATTCGGTTAAATATTCTATCTGGGAGAGTCTCTCTGATATGCACTGGAATGGCTCGGTATTTGTGAGCAGCCCGGACGATATCTGGCTCGAACCGGATGAATACAACAAAGGCGGCGGCTGGTTCTCATCGACGACCCATCCCAATCCGGGTATCGCAGTCGATTTCGACGACACGCTCTGGTGGCGCAACGATTGGACTCCGCCCGATTACGGTTACTATCGAATCCGCAGTATGTGCTGGGATGATATGTGGCACGAGGAACCCGGGTTCGACTCGCAAAACGAGAAATGGGTAATATACGATAACTGCCCGCCGGTAATCCATCCGAGATTCCCGGAGGCAGGCGGTATATATTATATCGGCGACTGGCACGATAGCCTTGTCGTATTCGCTTATGATAGTTGCGGATATTTGCTCGACGAGGTCGATTCGGTCAAGCTCTGGATTACGGATGCCGCCGGTAATTATTGGGGTTTGCACCCGTTCTTCCTGATGTGGGGTTGGTGGCCTATGCCGCTTTCGGTCTATGCTACTCCTATCGCCGGCGAGACCGGTCTGTGGCAATACCGTTATCCCGGACTTATTACTGCGGCAGGCTCTTATACTATGTTTGTCAGGGCTTATGACCAGGCCGGCAACATCGGGCTTAACGCCTGGGGCTGGACGATTACCGTTACGGGCGCATATCTGACAATAGAGAATGTCGAACCGGACCCCTTCTTCGTGGATGAACACTGGCATTGCCGCGTTGTCGCGTGGCACCATCCGGGAGTCGTGGATACGAACTTCGCCGCGGAACTGGTATTCGGCAATACTATGCCCGACCCATTGGACTTCGAGATACTCACACCGGGGCCGTATTATACCTATCGCGGCACGTTGGATGTCGAGTGTGTCGGATACGAACCGATACTCGGCCTCGAGGTGTTCGTAGACGCCCCCACGACAACATTACCGAGAGCATCCACAGAACCGATAGACATTATCGCAACCCCAGACGACGATATTGCGGGCTATGTGATGGATAACCCGTGCGACCAGGGTAACTGGTTGTGGATAGTCCACAATAGAACCCCACAAGACCCCGATTATTGCGGCTCCGAGCCTATCGACACGTCTTCGATTAAGATAGTCGATTACTATTACTTCCGCGATATGGACCTGTCGCCGGACCCGGCGGATACCGATTGGCAGCCCGTAACTATTGTCGAGGACGACAGCGATTGCGACAGCATCAGGATAAGGTTCGGTAACTTTAATACGTTTGTTCAATACGATTATAGTATGTTCGTCGAGTTCGTAGTCCAGGGCCTCGGTATTCCGTTATTCACCGACCGGTTATATCTCGGCGACGGCGTCCCGGTGGACAATTGCGCTCCGTTGACTATCACTGACCTTACTATCGATATAGTTGGCGGCGACATCTATCTCGAATGGCCAGAAATCGCGTCCGGTATCGATACTTGCACCGGAGATACCGTTCCGGAAATCGACCCTGCTACGAATATCGTCTACGATATTTACAGGTTCACCGACCCGTATGGCACTATCGGAACACCGTTAGTTACCGGATGGACAGTTCCGAATTATACCGATGTCACCGGAGCGGGCGATATAACTACACAATACTACTATGTCGTCAAAGGCCGGGACTACAATAATAATGAAACTCCGGACGAATCGAACCGCGTGGGCGAGGTCGATTACGAGGTCGCCGATGGCTGGAACGCAGTCGCTTATCCGCTGCCGGTTACAGGCCTCGACCAACCCGACGACTACGCTACCAGACTGGGCGTCCCGTTCGTGCATATGTATTCGTATGTGAACCCGCCCGGCGGCTGGAACGGCCTGATGGTCGGCGGTATTCCATTCTGGAACATTACTCCTGGACTGGAAGATATGACCGCATACGTAACCGGTATCGGCACAGGAATATATACCTGGACAGGCGACCTTCCGACCGACTCGACAGCTATATACTATACACTGGCCAATACCGGCGGAAACGGTTGGAACGGAATTATGCTCCCGCTGCATCACGGGCATATAACTACGGCCGAAGAGCTATACTATGAACTCGACGGCCTCGGTTTCGAACCCATTACCGTCGCGCGTAGAGTCCCCGGCGGTGGCTGGCAGAGCATCGTGGTCATAGGCGGAACAGTCTACTTCGATTTCGATATCTACCCCGGACAAGCGTATATGGTCTGGGTCGAGGCTGGAGGCAACTGGCCTGCCTACGCACGTATTCGCTACGGTAAAACGAATCCGGCACAGGTCGAACCGAAGGTTCAGGATGTAATCCGGATGCCGCTTTCTACCGCTATTCCGGTAATAACCGAAGACAACGCCGAAATCGACGAGGTAGTCGCTACAGCTACGTCCGGCGAATCGACTATCGACTGCTACTGCGACAAAGGTGTGGTCAAGGTCGAGTTCTCCGAATTCGATGATATCAAAGCGGGAGCGCAGGTCGTAGTCGAGGTCTCGGCGGACAACGGGACATACGTGGGTAATACCACGATAACGGTTCCCGAAGGTCCGGTCGAAATAGCGGCTCCGCTGACGCTTACAAAAGCGAGACCGGAACTGCCGAAAGAGTTCGCGTTGCACAATAATATCCCGAACCCGTTCAATCCGGCTACTACAATCAAATTCGACCTCCCCGAGGATGCCGTTTGCGACCTTGCAGTATTCAATATCAACGGCAGAAAGGTCCGGACGCTCGTTTCGGAGGACCTCAAGGCCGGTTACCATAAGGTTGTCTGGAACGGTGCCGACGATTCGGGACGGATATTGCCCGGCGGAATATACTTCTACAGACTCCGTGCAGGCGATTTCTCCGCGCAGCGTCGTATGATGTTCGTAAAATAGCAGTCTCTGACGGTGGGGGGCTTTATGCCCCCCACCGAACCCGTTTCCCGGGAGGAACCATGCGTTACGCTATAATTATAGCTGTGTTGTGTCTACTGGCAACCGGAGCGGTTTTCGGACAGGGAACGCCCTGGACAATCTACGGCGAGGTCCGAAACTCCGATATGACAATACCCCCCGCAGACTGTCTCCATTTTTGGGCTTATTACATACCAGATAGCGATACTATCCGTTACCCTGAGAATTCCGGGCCAGGCGAGGGCACAAATTATAACGAAGGTTCAGGTGTATGGCTGGTCGAGACAAGTTCGCTTTCTCCTCCACCCGAAGACGGCGAGGTGATATATATAGCGTTTATGAATATCTGCAACGACGAAACCGCACTTATTACGGTTACGGTCGATTTCGATTCCGCCGGTTGGAACGCCGGTATGGTTACTCTTACTTTTATGGGTATCGAAGAAACGGCTTTTCCGGAAAGGCGGTCATTGCAGGTTTTCCCGAATCCCTTTAATGCAACCTGCAATTTCAAAATTCAGAATTCAGAATTCAGAATTCAGAATTTAGAAATATACGATATCTCCGGAAAACTGGTTCGTTCTTTACCTGTAACTTCTACCGAAACCAATTCTATAATATGGGATGGCCGCGATAGGACGGGAAAAGAGCTTCCGGCAGGAGTTTATCTGGTCCGCGTGGGGAATAATAATTACGTCAGGGCTTTGATGATAAAATAGCGGTGTATTCTATCGCCGCTCTTTTGATTTTTTAGGATGTTAAGAGAGATTTAACCAAATTATTACCCATTTGGGTCAAACCCGAAGGAGGGATGATGAGAAGAACCCTCGTAGTTCTAGGAATATTGTTCTTAGCCGGCCTGATTGTAGCGCAGCCGGCAAGTCCGCATACCGTCTATGGTAATGTCCAGCGGTATGAAGGGACGATACCCCCCGAAGCGTGCCTGCATATGCAATTCACGTTCGGTGTGAATACCTACGATGAAGCCGACCCAGAATTCACTTACGATGAATTAACCGGGACCTTCTTCCTGCAGATTACGGACGATTTATTTTCCGTCGGCGATTCGATATATATCGATGCCGGCGATTCCTGTATGTTCGAGGAACAGGTCTATGTGGACGCTTTCGCTTTCGGCCCGGAAACATATATCGGCACTATATACCTCGACCCGATAGAGGGCTTAAGGCCGGAGCTTCTCGCCGGTTATATGGACCCCACGACCGGTTATGTAACCGATGTCTTCGAGTTCGGCGTAACCTATCTTTCTAATCCGTGGGGCCGCGCACCGAATTACGTTCGCTTATGGATAGACGACACCGACTGGTGGAATATGTCCTGGGCCGGAACAGGAACCCCTCATTACGAACTGGGAGAGCCTTACACTGTTAGTATCGACGGTTACGACATCGGAAAAGGAGACCATTACTACTACTTCTATGCCGAGGACAGTTATGGTTTGCCGGTCTGGACCGACCCGGTTGTTTTCACAATTCTCAATTCGGTGCCGACCGCACCCGCTATCCATCTGGAACCAGAATTGGCGTTCGACGACGAGGATATAAACGTATTTATAGATACCCCCGGCGACGATGAGGACGACGACCCGTTGTCTTACTACTATGAATGGTATCGCGGCGGCGTGCTCGAAGCCGGTTATTCGGGTCTGGGAATGAATTCCCTTCCGTTCTCGGCGACGATTATAGGCGAGGTCTGGGAAGTCAGAGTCTATTCATACGATGGTGAGGCGTATAGCCCATACGCTTCCGATGTGGCGACGATTATTGCGCCAATCCTTACCGACGGTGAGGTTGCACCGACTGCCGGAGACCGCAGCACTCTGTTCACATATACAGTAACCTACACAAACGCGCGGAATATCGCGCCGGAGGGCGTCTATGTTATTATCGACGGCGGAGACCCAATCGAAATGACCGAAGAGCGCGATTACTCCGACGGCGTCGAATTTAGCTATAGCACTACGCTTGGATTAGGTGAACATACATATCGATTCCAGGCCGACGATGTTCTTGGCCACACGGCAGTGGGCGATACCGGTGAGCACACCGGACCGACAGTAGGCAACAATCTGCCTTCGATTACGAATGCTGTTCTATTTGCCGACCCCGACCCGGCCACCGAACGCTCGACTATTACGGCCGTTCCCGCTGGATGGTATGACGCCGACGGCGACCCCGAAGGCTATCATTATGTGTGGTATATCAACGATAGCCCTATCGGTTATACCGGTGCCACAATCGATGGCGATTATTTCGACCGCGGCGATGTGGTCTATTGCGAGGTATTCCCTTACGACGGTTACGACGAGGGGGACGGTATCGCGACCTCGACTATGACCATACAGAACTCCCTGCCGGACGCTCCGGTCGCAGGTTACGCTCCTATTCCCGTCTACGATAACGACGATATCGTTATAAGTATAACCACTGCGGCATACGACCCCGACGGCGACCCCCTTACTTATCATTACTCTTGGAGCATAGGCGGCTATTCGGTCGGGCATGATGACGCGACTCTCGACGCATCGGAGACCGAACCCGGCGATTTAGTGAATGTCGAGGTTTGGGCAAACGATACCTATGGCGACGGAGTTATCTACTCGATGGGCATTCCGGTCAATTGGCCTACCCTTTCCGGGGGCACTGTTATTCCTGTAAGCGGCTTACCGACCGAGATATTCCGTTACGAGGTTACATATACATCCGCCCGCGATATCCCGCCGCACATCATTTACGTTATTATCGACGGCGACGATTTCGCGATGACTCCGACCGACCCCGGCGATATGGTTTATACCGACGGCTACGGTTATTACCTCGAAACTACTTTGCCTTACGGCGACCATACCTATGCATTTATCGGAAACGATATTCAGGGGAACGAGGCTTTGGGCGAGGAAGACCCGCGCCCCGGTCCGGTTCAAGAAAACACACCGCCGGAGGTTACAGAAATAGAAGTTACACCCTATCCCGATGCAACAGAGACGGACACTATCCGTGCCGTCCCAACAGGTTACGACGCGGATAGCGACCCGTTCACGTTCGGTTATCAATGGTATAATGCCGCCGGCCCGATTCCCGGTGCGACCGCAAGCTCGATAAGAGGAAATTATTTCGATAAAGGGGATATAGTCCGTGTCGAGGTCTGGGCAAACGACGGCTGGGAAAACGGCGAATCCGCTTTCTCGGATTACGTAACTATCATCAATACGCTGCCGACCATAAGCGACGTCGACCTGATTGCCGACCCCGCCGGCTGGTTCAACGAACTCGGCGAGTTGGTCGCGGTAGTAGATGCTAACGATGTAGATGACGACGATATTTTCTATACTTATGTATGGTATGTGAACGGTGTGCCCGTTGTTCCGGGGCCCGCTGTCGACGACAGGCTCGATGGTGCCTATTTCGACCGAGGCGATACGGTCTATTTCGAGGTTACTGTCAGCGATGACGAGGGTGAGGGCGAAACCGACATATCGGACGAAGTGGTTATCGGCAATGCCCCGCCAGTATTCGAGTATATGTTCCTGTCGCCGGAGAACCCTACCACTACGAGCAGGCTCGAGGTGAATGTCGTTGTCAACGACCCCGACGGGGACGATGTCGACCTGACATACGAATGGTTTGTTGACGGTGATACCGTTGCGGGCTGGTTTAACGACTATGTCCCGGCATCTTTCACCGAGAAACACGAAACCTGGCAGGCGGTCGTAACCGCCGAGGACGAATTTGGCGGTGTCAGTCAGGCTACCGATTCGAAGACTATACTCAACACGCCACCTATTGTCGGCGAGGTCGAGGAAACGTTAGTAGTCTACGGCGTCGATTATTATACGACTATCCGCGCGTTCGACCCGGATGCCGACCATATTGTCTGGCATCTCGTGGAAGGCCCGGAACATCTGGTTCTCGATACGCTGACCGGCGACCTTTCCTGGACGGACTTCACGGATGACGATTCGCTAGCTGTCCATTCTGTAGCTATAATCGTTACCGACGACGAGACCGAAGTTCCGGTCGCTTTCAACCTGCACGTGTATCCTTTCAGCCACGAGATTTTCGCCCCATCTAATCTCGACGCTCTTAGCGGTTATCTTCTTTCCATCCCGATGAGCTGGGACGCGCCGGTATTTTTCGGCGCCGCTGACATTCTGCCGTTGACGTTCGTCGAGTATGAAATACAGCGTTCGACAGACCTCGTTACCTGGTCTCCTCTCGCAACATCGGCAGGAACCGGTTATGTGGACGCTCTGGTTACGGGCGGCACGCTATACTATTACCGGGTAAGGGCGAGCTATATGGAAGGCCCGAGCTCCTGGTCGAATATCGATTTCGCTACGCCGGGAACAATAAACTCCGATATGCTGTATTCGGCATATACCTATATGCCGCTGCCAGAACTCGATGGGGTTATCGAAGCGGGCGAATGGACCGACGCTACCGAGTTCGGTATCGGCGGTCAGAAGCTATTTATTAAAAATACGGAGAATATGCTATTTATTGCGTTCATAGACGCGGAAGACGACCAGCTTAATGTGGACGACGCTTTCTATGTTCAAATAGAGGACAGCCATAATCTCCGCTGGCCTGGCGACGAGGGTAGTATCGAGGGCGAGTATCGCGTTACCGTCGTCGACGATACTACCGCAGATGCCACATTCCAGGGTATCTGGGGGGTCTACCCCGGTGCTATCGGAAGAGATACCAGAGGCTTCTATGATGAGGTCGACGGCGCGGCTGGCGGTGGTTACGGTGAGCCGGTCGTCTATGAGATGGCTATAGCTATCAATCCCGATACGGACTACCCTGCAGCTATCAACAGCAATATTGGTAATGTCGTTGGGTTCAGGTTCGCATCTTACGACGCCGGAATGCTCACCTGGACCAATGAGTGGCTTACCGGCAGCCAGGCTACCGACCCGGAATCGTTCGGCAATCTGATGCTCGGGGTAGGGGCAGGCGGACCAAAATTCAGCGTTTGGCGTAGGTCCTACGAGGTCTGGCTACTCGAGGGCCTAACGACCGACCGACCGATGTGGGTCTCGAACCTCGGCAACGGTAGTATCGATTACGAGCTTTACGAAAGCTACTTGCCGTTCCGCGACCGCGATGAAGACCACCCGGTTCTTCTATATACGGACGAACAAACTATTGGAGAGGACGCCCTTACGTTCCTGGGTTACTCCTACGACCTTGTCAATACCTCTGCCGCTTTCTTAACCGCGATAAGTTCAGAGGATTATGAGGCGGTTGTGGTCACCCGACTCGAGGCTTTGACCGTTGCCGAGTTGGCCACGCTCGAAGCTTACGTTGTCGACGGCGGTAAGGTTATTATAAACTGCCCCGACCTCGAAACTACAGGCACACATACGTTCTGGACAACACTCGGAATGGATATCTTCGGGGACCTCGGGCTTTACGGCAGCGCAATAACATGGGAAAACGACGCCCATCCGATATTTAATACACCGCTGGGCGTTCCACCGTCGGTAGAGACTGTCGAGGGCACTTTCGACGATTACGGCGACGCAGTTCTCAGCACCGGCGCGACTATCCTCGCCACTTTCGACGATTTGCCCTATCCGGCTAACGGCGCTATCGCACTTTCCTCCGATGCCAATGTTATACTCAACAGCTTCGTGATGAGCGATAGCCGCGATAGCGACTTCGACGATATGATTGACGGCGTGGAATTGCTGGTCAACGAGATATACTATCTTATCGCGCTGGAAGATATCCCATGGCTCGATGTCGACCTGGAAAGCGGGACGCTGGCGAGCCACGAAACCCACGACGCGGTCGTAACATTCGACGCGACATACCTCACCGAAGGAGATTATCTGGGTTATATAATGGCGACGTCAGACGACCCGGTAACCCCGCTTATTCCGGTGCCCTGTATGCTCCATGTCCGTGCGCCGACATATCACCTCGTCAGGATAGAATTCCCGGACGAATTGCTGATGTTCAGCCCCGGCGAGTCTTTCGAACTGCCTATCACGGCGACAGGTATCGAAGACGCCGGAATCTACGAATTGAGTATGACCATTCAGACCAATTCGACCGTGGTGTCACCAGTCAACGTTACCAGTGATTACGATGTCGTTGTAACCGGTTACGACCTCGACTATATTACATTCGAACTGACAAACGATATCGTTATGGAGGACGGCGAGGTTTGTATGGTCGAGTTCGAGATGAACGATATGGCACCGGTGGCGGCGTTCAGTAATCTGGATATCGGTTCTATAGGCTATAATGACGATGCTTATGTGGGAACTGTCGACGATGTGGACGGGCGCGTTATGGTCGAGGCCGGCGAGATGGACTGGGCGATTGAACTCGAATTCACTCACGGCTCGCTTTCCGACGTGATTTACATCGGTGTGAACCCTGAAGGAACCGACCTGTATGATGTCGGGTTGGATATGCTTAACGACCCGCCGGGTGAATGGTTCGACCCGTTCAGCGACGTTTCTGACCTCGACCCGGGCAATCCGCAACTCGACGGCGATATTCGCAGCCCATACGACGACCTGATTACCTGGTATATACCCGTGGGGGATTCCGCCGGTAAGCTGGAATGGAGTTTCCGCGACGAGGACACTCTATTCGCGATGGGCAGCCTGTTCCTTAACGGCGATATAGATATGAAAACGTCGTCGGTGTATTTCTTCGACCCGGCTGAAACTCTGATAATTACATACCGCCGCACCGGCGAATCCCCATTCGTCGTGAATCTCTATCCGGGTTGGAATATGGTTTCGCTTCCGATAATCCCCAGCGGAATAGAAGCTACGCCGGCGAACGTCTATCCCGGAGCCGAATACGTCTACTATTACGACCCCGCGACAGGCCTGTGGGCGGAAGCGACCGCAATAGAACCGGGCGTGGGTTACGTTCTGTTGTCCACATCTGAACAGCATTATACACTCTGGGGACAGCCGCTCGATTCATATACCTATGAACTGATTCGCGGGTGGGACTTGATAGGCTCTATATACCGGGATGTTAATTTCTCCGCCCCTACGACCAGTCCTCCGGGTGCTGTTATGGGTTCGCCGGACCACGCTTATTACTATGATGTTCTTTCGGCGACATATATAAGCTCGGACGAACTCGAACCCGGAAAAGGATATTTCGTCGCGTCGAACCTCGATGCCACACTCTCCATACCGGGAATCAGCGGACGCAAAGCTTGCGCGGTAACCAAAGATTATTCGGTTGCGTTGAACGTCGATATTGCCGGCGAAACGACTTCGTTAGTTCTCGGCGCGGCTTCCGCCGATTGGGTTGCGCCTATTCCGCCGACTATCGATGGCTCGGCTCCGTCAGCCTATCTATCCGTGGATTGCTGGAAAGCGGGCGAGGCCTATTTCGTAGACGGAGTAACCTGCGACCTGATTGTCTCCGACGGCGCGATAGTAACTATCTCCGACTTGCCGGAAGGGTTAAGCGCCACAGTCGAAGTCGGCGGCCGAACCTTAACTCTCGAAGAGTCTATCGAACTACCGACAGCTGGAACATATAAGGTCGTTGTCGGCGACCTCCCGAGAAAATTCGCGCTGCATCCCAATATCCCGAACCCGTTCAACCCGACTACAACTATCTCGTTCGAGTTGCCTGAACGCTGCGATGTGAATCTCGAAATCTACGACCTGTTGGGCAATAAAGTTATTACGCTCGCTAACGAGGAACTTACTGCGGGCGAGCACAGAATAACATGGGACGGCGAGGACAGCTACGGAAGAACGGCCCCCAGCGGCGTGTATTTCTACAGAATAAAAGCTGGAGAAAACAGCGCAACTCGCCGCATGCTGCTCCTCAAATAACAGGAAATCTACGGGGCCCCGCCTTCCGGCGGGGTCCTTTGTCCATTTATTTTGTTTTAGGGCGGTTCGAACCGCCCGTTTTGGAATTATTCGCATTATCGTCAACTTATCGTCCCTCGAAAGGAGGAGAGTATGTCCCTGAACAAGCTCCTTTGGCTCGCAATAATTATAGCCCTCGCAGCATCGGTCTTCGGACAGCCCCATATAGTGATGGGGTCTTTGCGTAATTCGGATAACAGTTACCCCAATCCGGATTGCATTATTTTCGAGGCCTGGATGACCGCTCGCCCGACCGAAATCCTTACACAGGAATCCGACGGCTGCGATGTCGCCGACACTATGTGGTTCGTCAATATCGGCAGTTTCCATACCGCACCGGATGACGGCGAGGAACTTAATATCTGGTTCCGCGACACCTGCCTCGCCGAAACATTGACCGTAACAGGGACTGTTACTATCCCCGGTGCCGAAGAGAACTGGGGTAGTTTTACGCTTGTTCAAGAGCTTAAAGAAATCGATATCACCTATCCTAACGGCGGCGATTATTTCTACTGGGACGACCCGATAGATATAACCTGGAACACGGTCGGTATCGTTACGGATGTCGCTATCAAATACTCGCCGAACGCGGGATTGGACTGGTTTCCCGTATCGTTGTCAACCCCGAACGACGGCCTTTTCGAGTGGAGCGCCCCACATATAACGTCCTACGACGTTCTGTTCTGGATTTACGAGGTCTCCGACCCATCGGTGGATGACGTTTCCGACGGCTTCACTATTATTACACAGGCGCCATCGGTTCAGATGGATTACCCCAACGGCGGAGAACTGTTCTGGGTCGACGATGTGGAAACGATAGAATGGTCGACTGCGGGGCCGGTCGGGACAGTCGAATTGCATATATCCTATAACGGTGGGGCAGATTGGGTCTATATCGACGGTGGACTCGGAGGGCGTGGCACTTACGATTGGACCGTGGTCGGCGACCCATCTACGAACTGCCTGTTCCGCGTCCGCGATGAGGGCGACACGGCCGTATTCGATGTTAGCGACGCGGTTTTCGAAATCGACACGGTCGACCTGCCGCCTCCGGTAGACACTATACCACCCGCGCAGACTACCGACCTATCCGTTATAGAGGTCGAACCGACCCGTGCGCATCTGACCTGGACTGCGCCGGGCGATGACGAGAATGTAGGAACGGCGACAGAATATATTATGGGCTATGATGTATTCGATTTCGACTGGCCTCCGGCGAATTTTGTCCCCGCGATGCCGGCGCCCCAACCGGCCGGTTCCGATGAAGACGTATGGATAGAGGACCTCGACCCGGAGACGGAATACTGGGCAGCTTTAATCACACACGACGAGGTTCCGAACGAATCGCCCGTCTCGAATATGGTAAATTTCACTACTCCGGCAATCCCCGATACTATTCCGCCAGCGGATTTCGTTATCGATACGGTCGAATCGCGCGGAATTAGCTGGGACGAATTCGATATATACTGGGAAGCCCCCGGCGACGACGGCGATGTCGGCACGGCAAGTTATTACGATTTCCGATTCTCGACATCGGCGATTACGGAGGGTAATTTCGATATTTCGCCCGAACTAACCGAGGGGGTGCCGGACCCCTTACCCGCCGGGACACCGCAGATGCTCACGGTTAGCGGCCTAGAACCCGAAACCGATTACTGGATTGCGGGTAGAGCGTTCGACGACGAGGACAACCCGGGCCCGATATCGAACGTGCTGATGATTACCACACCGGAATATGTCGATGAGATACAACCCGACCGTATTACGGACCTGACCTGCGGCGACCTCGACCCGAACGCTATCGAGCTTATTTTCACCGCTCCGGGAGACGACGGAGATACCGGAATTGTAGGAATCGGCTACGAGATACGCTATCAACCCGATGTCGATTTCGACCCAATCGATTGGACATTCGTTCCGGTCTACGACACTATTCCACCGATGATGGCCGGAACGGAGGTTCACGTCTATGTGGAGGGTCTCGATAGCGGACGCGAGTATTTCTTCACCGTTCGTTCTCTCGACGACGACGGCCCCGACTCCGACCCGTCGTTCGTTACCGGATGCTGGACTATCGGGACGGTCGGTCCGATTCCCGACCTCGTTAGGAACGAGGACGACCCGGATACCAATCTACCGCCGCTTTCAGGCGTGTTTCACCCGCCGAGCGGGATGGTCTACGACGTCGTTTCTACCGAAGAGGGCGTAACGGCCACCCTTGTGGATTCTTCATACGTTCGGGTAGGTCTGGAACTGAATTATTTCGGCGAAAGCTGGATTATTATCACCGCTACCGACGGCGAAGATGTTCTATACGACTCGGTCTATGTAACGGTCAATCCGGTGAACGACCCGCCGGTATTTATATCTTTCCCGGAAGATACGCTGCTTCTCGACGGTTTTCCGTGGAACTATCTGGCTATTGCCGACGACGCCGATGGCGATGTTGTATCTTACTTCCTTTCCGGCGGCCCCATCGGTATGGAGGTCGATATTACGGGTTATGTCGATTGGCTCCCTATCGATATCGAAGGGACGTATAATATACAAATCGCCGCTTGGGACGCCGAGGATACAACTATACAGGAATTTAACCTCGTAGTTATAAAATATACGCACCCTGTATTCTTCCCGCAAAATCTCGAAGCTCTCGACGGTTTCCGCGGTTGCATCCCTGTTATGTGGGACGCGCCACCGGCAGTTAGCACAGGTCTACCGGTAAATCTTTCCCACTACAGGCTCTATCGGAGCGAATATTTCGACATCGGCTACAGCGTTGTCGCCGATTCCGTGCCATACAACAGCTATTCGGACAATACTGTCGACCCCGGACGACTTTACTTCTATAAAGTCCAGGCGGTCTACCGCGACCCGGATTTCAACAGCGGGTTCTCGAATATAGACGGCGGCGCCTCGCTGGATGGTAATTTGCTTTACAGCAACTACACTACGACGGGGCCACCATCCCTGGACGGCAACCTGAACGAACTTCCGTGGTTCGAGGCCACTATGGCTGTCCTGACCGACGATGCCGAGGTTCTACTAGCCAACGACCTGCATTATCTGTATGTCGGCCTCAGGATGGACGCATCTCTGGTCGATGGTTACACTTTCCGCTTTTTCTTCGACGATAATTACTCGAGAACCTGGGACCCGGCGAGTTCCACAGAGGGTTATTACGAGATGACCTACGAGGCGGGAATGCCTTCTGTCGTGTATTTCCACCCGATTAACGTAGATTCGGTCGAACCGGCCGTGGTCTCGTCGGGTGCCCTTGCGGCCTGGGAGACGGTAGCGCCCGGCGATATGAGTCTCGAACTGGTAATAGATATGACTTTGCTCGAGGAGTTTTTCGCGCTGCCCGCTGATACAATCGGCGTCGCGCTCCAGCTTCTTAACGAGGTGGGAACGCCTTTATTGAACTGGCCGGTCGGCGCCGACTTCTATTCTGCCGACGAGCTTGCCACGTTACTGCTTGGCGCGCCCGGCGGTGTTCCACAATTCCAGGTTTCGCCTTTGATACTCGATGTCGAACTCGAAACCGGCTGGGAAACCGACGTTCCAATGAGACTTATCAATACTGGCGACGGAACCGCAGTCTGGTCGCTCGAGGAGGACGCCGCTTGGCTGAATATAACGCCCGAATCGGGTATTATCCCCCCCGGGACCGAAATCGGAATAAATGCTCATTTCGTTTCAGGGATACTGGATACGGGACTTTACACCAGTGCCATAAGCTTTTTCTCTAACGACCCGATTGTCCCAGAGCAGAACGTGCCCGTCGAGTTCACGGTTACGCCAAAAGTGCCGTCGCATTACCTCGAGGTTTATCCGCCGAACGAGATAACGGCGAGCCCCGGAGACCTTATCGAAATACCGATATACGTGGGCGAAACCTACACAAACGAGATTACCCAACTGGACTTCGCCGTTCTCACGAACCCCGATTTTATTACGCCGTTAACCGTTAATCGCGGCGCGGGCCTCCCGGCGGACTGGACCCTTATAGTAAGAAATATTTCGTTCGACCGCGTCCTCGTGAGACTGATAGGCCCGGAACCGATTTCCGGCGAGGCCGAAGTTATCAAAATAGAATACGCGGTAAGCACGAGTGTTCTGGTGGGTCGAAGCTGTCGTATAGACATTGCCGACCTGATTTTCAACTACGGACTCGACGACCTGCCGATACCGGTCCCGATGAGCGGCGTTTTGGTTATCGGCGACGAAATAAGGTTCTTCTGGTCGGGGATGCTCGTTCACTACGATACGGCGTGGGAAAGGCAGGACTCGATACGGTTCGGCCTGCTCGATGCATCCACGGAAAACTACGACCCCGGAATCGACGTCCTCAATCTGCCACCGTTCCCCGGGCACAACGATGCCTGGTTCTTAAGCGACGACTGGCGTATGTTAGGCACCGATATACGTCCAACCGGGGGATATGTTACCTGGGTGGCTTACTTCGAAGACGACGGATATATAGTCTGGGACCGCAGGCAGATGTGGGAAGGGCTGATTATGGATGGCTGGCTCGATATGACCGAGGACAGCCTGTTCGAGGTTCACCCCGATGAGCCGGTTATCATTACATATAACTCTACCCCGGGCGAGTTTACCTGGGAGATAGACATCAAGCGCGGCTGGAATATGATAAGCGCCCCGATTGTCGCTCCTTCGATGAGCGTATCGGCACTTTTCCCGACCTCGATAGGCGGTGTCTGGCGCTGGAGTAATTCGCTTCTTTCCTATGTCGAGGAGCTTAACATCCAGATAGGCAGAGGTTATTGGCTGCTATCGAACAGGGATACGACCTATACGCGCACGGGAAATGCAGTCTATAACTACGACCGCAGTTTACCCACCGGATGGGTTATGCTCGGTAGCCCGGCGCACAGAACATATCTCGAAGACCAGGATATCACCCCGCCGGGTGCTTCAATGGAAGGGACTTTCTATTACTACGATACCGAGGGAATACCGCGTTACAGGTTGACCGACGAGTTCGTGCCGGGGCGCGCACAATGGATTTTCTGCAGTGAACCGGCAATTGCGAGAATATCCAGCATATATTTGCCCAAAGAAGCGCCAGATGTAGAGCGAATTCCCGAACTTTCGGGCGAGATTTATATCGAGGACGACCCAGGACAATTCGTGAGTTTCGCGATGGTCGATAATCCGATGGACAGACCCGCTCCGCCAGCGGTTCCGGGAACTTCGAACAGAATAACTCTCGACGGCGAGATGCCGCTTTTCCACAGTGAGGTCTCTCCAGCCCGTAGCGCGGAATGGACTGGCAAACTCGAATTGGCTAAAAATTCCGCAATAGGCTGGAAATTCATCGGCGAGGGCGAATTCGTATTCGAAGTGGATGGTATAAGCTACAATATGTCTGATTGGAGCGGAATCGAAATCCAGGCCGGAGCGCATAATTTCAAGGTTACAGTCCGGAAAACGCTTCCAGACAAATTCGCGCTTCTACCCAGCGTGCCGAATCCGTTCAATGCCGCGACTCGATTAAGGTTCGCTCTTCCTGAAGACAGCGAGATTACGCTCTCGATTTACGATATTACCGGAAGGTCAGTAAGGAAGTTAGTCGAGGGCGAAACACCTGCGGGCTATCATCGCGCGGTATGGGATGGTCGCACCGACGCCGGCAAAGAGCTGCCGAGCGGTATCTATTTCTCGGTCCTAAAAACCGGCGACAGGGTCTTTAACCGTAAGCTATTGCTTATTAAATAGTTGCACCACACATCCCACACAAACGCCCCCGGATGGGGGCGTTTTTTCATAATGCAAAATTGGATTTGCATATCGTTCCTGATTATAATAAGTCTGGCTTTCGCCGATTTCGAGGTCGAGGTTCGGAAGGCCGGGCCGCTCGGGACAAAAGCGGTTACGGAATGCGCGGAGAACGCCGTTATTACTGAGGCCGGCGACTCTATCGAGGCACTGTATCGGCACGAAGGTTACCTGCTCGCTACGGTCGAAACCACTATCGAAACGCTGGCGACAGGGGATATCCGCCTGGCTATCGAGGTTCATCCCAGAACAAGAAGCGTTGTTGTCGAATACGATGTAATGGGTTACCCATTCGAATTACCCGACCTGTGCTTAGGTGTCGGCAGCCCTTTTAGGGAAGATTATCTTGCCTCAGATATGGAGCGATTAGTCGCCGAATTGGAAAACCGCTGCTACCCGTTCGGGCGTGTGGTTATCGATTCGCTCGAGGTAGGCCCCGTCGCGGGCGATTCGCTCCCCGTAAAAATATCGCTTCAGGTTTATCCCGGCGATTCTATAGCTATCGGGGCGATTATCGTCCCGGAAAAAGCGCGGACGAAACCTTATGTCGTCTGCAGAACTATGTTGATGGACCTCCCGGAATGCTTTTCGGAAAACCGTTTGCGCAAAGGTGTCGACCGATTGAATAATCTCCCGTATCTGCTCGTTTCGGGAGAACCAGAGCTTTTACTCGACGAGTCGGGGATGTGGTTGCTGCGCGTAAATATAGTCGAGAAAAGGTCCGTATTGGTCAACGGAATACTCGGTTACGCACCACGCTCGGGTGGCGAGGAAAAACTTACAGGCCATCTCGACGCTACTTTCCTTAATATGTGGGGGACGGGACGGAATCTGATGCTCGTATGGGACCAGACCGCAGGTGAACACATCAGAATTAATGCAGTCTATACTGAACCGTGGATTCTCGGCGGTCCGGGAAACCTCTCGCTATCCGGCGAATTCTACGAACGGGATTCGACTTACTCTGAGCGCAGCTTTTCAGCAGAATACGAACTTCCTGTTTCATTTAAATTGAATCTCGATTTAGGCGGGGCATACGGAACAGTCGTGCCGGATTCCATCGGTCAGGACGTCTATAATATTCCACGCTCTTCGGAATATTCTGTAAAAATAGGGTTGAGTTGGGCAGGACTCAGACCGAGAATAAACCCCCGCCTCGGGTTCGACGCCAAACTAGGTCTAGAACCTTCCTATATAGACCGTAGAGGCCCCGACGATATTTTTGAAACCCTTAAACGCTACGAACCCCTGTTACGAACTAATGCGGATATCGAGGTCGCCCTCGAACCGCTCCGGGAACAGGTAATATATTGCGGTTTGCACGGCAGAAGCGTTATATCTGACGGCCCGTTGCCTCTTTCAGAGAAATACTATCTCGGCGGATGGGGCACACTGCGAGGATACCGAGAAGAGCAATTCTCGTCGGAACATCTTGCCTGGGGAAATCTCGAATGGCGTGCACTTTTAGGTGGCGATGCTCACGCCTTCGCTTTTTTCGATTCGGGGATTATACGCCCGTCCGGCGAGAAATATACCTATAAATCGGCTTATGGCATAGGATTACGTTTATCGACCGCTATCGGTAGATGGGATATATCTTATGGTGTAGCCACGGGAGAACCGCTTACGGCGGGATTAATCCATTTAGGTTTAAGCACCGGACTATGACGGCCGAATACCGTAGATGCAGAATGTATCACTATACAAGCCATAAGCCCGTTGCCGATATAGTGCGGATATGCTGACTCCTGACTCCTGTATTCTCATATTTAATTATATTTCTACTTGTTCGCCCTCGTAGGGAACCGTTACCTCGATTCTCGGGCGCGCCTCCTTGACAGCGGCCGCAAACGATAGCGATTGCTTCTCCTCGCCGTGAACGATGAATACGCGTTCGAGAGCCTTACCGCAATTCTTTACATAGTCCAGTAGTTCGTCACGGTCGGCGTGCGCGCTAAACGTATTCAGGACGACAATATCAGCCATTACAGCGTGCTCTTCGCCGAATATCCTGACCCTCTTCTCTTTCTCGACCAATCTGCGACCCAGCGTGTTTTCCGCCATATACCCTACGATAAGTATTGTATTGCGCTTATCGCCGATATTATTTTTTAAATGATGCAGAATGCGTCCGGCTTCGCACATACCGCTGGCGGAGATTATAACCATAGGAGTCGGGTCGTAATTCAGCGATTTCGATTCCTCGACGCGCCGAACATAACGCACCTTGCCAAACCCGAAAGGGTCCTCGTGTTCGCGTATCATCCTCTGCGCTTCGGAGTCGAGATATTTGAGATTACGACGGAAGACCTGTGTAACGTTTATTGCCAGCGGCGAATCGATAACTATAGGTATATCGGGAATGCGGCTCTCATTATAAAGCTGATGCAGATAGTAGATTATTTCCTGAGTCCGTTCCATAGCGAAACTCGGCACTATAATCTTCCCGTCTCGCTCGACGGTGCGGTTGATAACGTCCTCGAGCTCCCCTTTAGCGTTTTCGACCGGGTCGTGCAACCGGTTGCCGTATGTCGATTCGATAATAAGGTTTTCGACCCCCGTTATTTGCTTAGGGTCGTGCAGGAGCGGGAGATTATTCCTACCAAGGTCGACCGCATAGGCGAAACGTTTTCTCTGGCCGTTCTCCTTAACCTTAAATTCGGTGATTGCGCTGCCGAGAATATGCCCGGCGTCCCAGAAAATAGCCTTTATGTTCGATGTAACCCCGAACCAGCGGGAGTAGGGTCGCGGGACAAATTGGTGAACCGCGTCGATAGCGTCGGCTAACTCATAATTCGGTTCTATCGGTTTCAAACCTTTTCTGGCACGCTTTTTATTCACATATTCGATATCGCGTTCGTGAAGATAGGCCGAATCGGCGAGCATATATTTACATAGGTCGTCGGTGGGTTTTGTCGCGTAAATCGGCCCCGTAAAACCCTTTTTAACCAAACCGGGCAGATTGCCGGAATGGTCGATGTGCGCGTGACCGAGAACGACGGCGTCTATCGAGGAACAATCGAAAGGCAGGTTGCGGTTTTTCCTGCTGGTTTCTTCGCGATGTCCCTGAAACAACCCGCAATCCAGAAGAACACGTTCGTTGTCGGTTTCGATTAGATGCTTCGACCCGGTAACTTGTCGCGCGCCGCCGTAAAACGTTATCCGCATTATTCTCGTAGACTCCTTACTTTAATAAAACAATTCTCGCTGTTTGGGATTTGCCGGCGCGAACAAGATATATTCCCGAAGATAGATTCTCTTCCGGTCGCCATATAGCCTCGCTGGGGCCCGTCCCTGGTCCGCCGGTTTCGACGCTTCGTATCGTTTCGACAGGCAATTTAGCAACCTGACACCCGCAGATATCGTATATTTCGATATACCGAAATTGACTATAACCATTCTCTATGAAAATCCTGCAGGACGAATTAAATGGATTAGGGTGAACGGATATTCGGAATATATCGGGATTCAACCTGTTTTCCGACGCGATAACTGCGGTCGTGTCCGGATAGAATATCGAAACGTCGTCGATATACCAGCCGACCTGTGTGTTCACGCTCGACGAGCCGAAGTCCCAGCTAATATCCACATTCTCGCCACGCCAGAGACTTAAATCGGCGGTAACTTTGTGCCACCACTTAGCCCCGCTGAGGTCCGCGAACGCCTCCTGATACGGTATGAGATTGTTCCACTCGCTCATCGTGGCGATATAACCGGGTTCTGGTGTAAGTATAACGCTGTCAGTAGGCGAAGTCCATACTTTGATATTCCCGCCGTCGTGCCATGCAAAAGGGGTGCCGGTCGGCGGCTGGAAACTATACCACTGCCAGAAAGACAGTGTAAGGCTGTCCACATCCGGGAGAACTATATCCTCTAACACCAACCGGCTCTGGCTGGAATCGTGATATTCGCCGGTAAGTTCGGTCGCCCAAACCTTATCGCCGGAATGAGCCGCGATAATTCCCTGCGACGGAATCCCCCATTCCCAATCCTCGTAATAGGCGAAACTACGTGTTAAGAACCCGCCGTTATCGGCCTCGAAATCGGTCTCGAAAACGTATTCGAGGTCTCTCGGTGTAAGCAGAACATCGAGCCGTGTCAACCCAGAATCCGGAACGACTACTGTAACGCTTTTCTCGGAATAACCCGGTTTGCTGAACGTCAGGTGATAGGTCCCGGCGAGTAATATCCGATGATAATAACCATTATCCGGGTCGGAAAAGACCTCCTTATCGACCTCGTCGATTTTGACATTTACGCCGAGACTTTCACCGGTTACACTGTCGGTTACGACTCCGTGAACGCCGTGGTTTAGCATAACCTCGACAGCCGCCAGATACGCGTCGTAGTTGTCTTCCCACAGGTCGTCGAGAGTGCTAAAAGACGGCGTTTTTATATTATTTAGTTCTACCGTAAGATGCAAGTCGCCGTTAGTCCAGTAGGTCCAATCCTGTATCGAACCATCGACCTCATACCAATCGTAACCGTTAATTATACCGTATGGGAAACTACCAGAATACATAGGCGGATTGCGAATAGAGTAATTCACCGCGATGAATTTATACAGAGAATCATCGGTCGTGCGCGGCTCCTTATAATCCCATGGGTAGTTGGCTACCAAAGCCCCCGTATGGAAATTTATTGTGTAGCTTATGTTATGTTGCGGAAACCAATTCAGTATGGCATCGGTCTCCGGCTCGACAGAAAATAAGTTGTCCTCTCCAATAGTCCCGTCCGGGACGGGATAATTTCGATTAAGGTCGATATTATGAGCGTTTCGCCTCGTCATAGCAACATAACCGTCCGGGTTCAGAAGCGGATTGATAAATATCTCGCACGAATCGACAAGCCGCGTTATTCGCGGGTCTATACCATAGTTGTCGGTCAAAGAATCGATAAACCACATAAGGAAAATCATTCCGGGTGGTTCGTCGCCGTGCATTGTGCTGATATAGCAGAATTCCGGCTCGGTTTCGTCCCACGTGACCCGCGTGGATATTTTCATCATCAAAAGCGGCCTGCCGTTGACCGACCAGCCGAATGTATCCAGATTCGCGATGATTGGATGGTCGATTGCAACATTCTGCATAAAAGTAACGTATTCGGAGTGCAGAGGATACCCCGATGGTTCCATATTGGCGGCGGCGATGCGCCTCGCGTCCGTATCTGGCAATATCTCGACAGGATAGCCCAGATTTTCCAGTGCAACCAAATCTTCCTCCCAGACGACACCTCTTGCGATACCGGTTTGGTTGTTATAATCGTCGACCATAAATCCCGCGTAGACAGCCTCGCGCAGCGACTCGCGGTCCGGAACGACGATTTCTACGGTAATTTCGCCGGAATATGAATAGGAGCAAATTAACACCGCAAATAGAACGACATACGCTTTTCTCATAATTTCTTCTTTATTTCATAAGCACGACGCGTGCGACTCGGTTATCGCCGTCGATTAAAGGCCTTATAAGATATATTCCGCTCGGTAAGTTTTCGCCCGAATTATCCAGACCGTCCCAGATCCCTGCCTCCATAGTTCTTACGAGTCTCCCGGAAATGTCGAATATTCCTACCGTTCCGGGAGTTTCAATTCTGCACGAAACATTGAAAGGATTCGGGACGATTTCTATAGAGTTCTTTTGTGGTCGAGGTCTATATTCTTCTATTTGCGCGAGTCTCACGGCCCGATACGCGTTAAGAAGACCGTAACCGGATTCGTTGTCCCATCCGGGTTCTATTATATCCGTCGCCGTGGTCGTAATAATACTATAACACTCGCTATTTGTATAGCTCGGGTTTTCCGCGCGGACGAGAGCGAGAACGCCAGCGACAATCGCCGCCGATAAGCCCGTCCCCACACCCGAATAAGCTATGTGTTCCCCCGGAGAATACCCTCGAGATGTATCGGCTACACTCGCCACTCCCGTCGACCATATAAGTTCTGCAGGTTCACCCCATTCTAATTCGCCGCCCGGAGCGACTATTCCGATATGCGTTCCCGAATTTGAGAAAATACTTTTATCCAATTCGGAAGTGCAACTGCCCACACATATACAATTATCGTAACCCGCCGGGAAAAGCACCGTGTCGCAGCCCGTATCTCCCGAAGGCGCTATTATTGTCGCGCCGCACGTAAAAAGCGAATCGATTCCGTAACGAATTACGATGTCGTCCTCGACTGCGAGGTCGATATAAACGATATCGATGTCGAGTATCGACGCCAGTTCGAGCGCCTGAAGGACGTCCGATGTATAACCCCAGCCTTCCGCATTAATCGCCCTGATAGGCACTATCGTGCATTGCGCCAATCCCGCGAACATAAAATCGTTGTCTATCTCCGCGCCGATAATACCCGCCGCTGCAGTCCCACGCGAGACCGCGCGGTCTGGAGAATAAGTCGAATCGTAATCGGATAGCCCGTTGCCGCAGGACGGGTCCGGTTCCCCCCAGCCGTCGTCGCCGAAATAGTGGATATCGGGGTTGCCGTCCTCCTGCATCGAGTAGATACCGGGATTCAGAGCCTCCTCGACACTGCCGTGGACGCCGCCGACAAAATCGTAACCGTCGACCGGGTTTATATTCGCCGCTAAATCGGGGTGGTCGATATCGACCCCCGAACTTATAACTCCGACCCGAATCGAAGGTAAGCCCGTTTGATAATCCCACGCCGACAGCGCGTCGATAAGTTCGAGATAATGCTGGTCGGGGATTGTATCCGCGCCAGCAAAGCCCCCAAAATAAGGGTCGTTGGGATAATGAAAGCTCGCGGAAACAAGCGGGTAATTCGGAACGACCCACCGGAAAAGACGGGTCGATGCATAGTATTCTATTCGTTCCGTATAAGCTATTTCGATTGTGGTCCGGGAAACATCGAGCGGATTCGGGATTCGACACTGGATTTTATATATATCCCACAGATTTAAAAACCGCGTAATTCTGTCTCCGCCGGATATGACAACCTTTTCGATTTGCTCGAATCTCGTATCGGAATTAGGTCTAACTAGGATTTCTCCATAGCACATATCGGACGGTTCACCGAATCCGACGGCGCAGAAAGCCACAGTTAACGCCGCTGCTATCTGCACTGCGCGACATCTCATTACTTAAGCAATGTTACAGGTCGGTCGACTGCTCTCTCGCCAGAACTCACTCGGATGAGGTAAATTCCGCTGGGGAGTTCTTTCCCGGCCTCGTCTTTACCGTCCCAGAAAACTGAATTTGCCGTAGTTTCCTCGAATTCCCGAACCAATCTGCCGGAGATATCGAATATCTCGATATCGCCGTCGGCGGTTATTGTGCAGCTTGCGTTGAACGGGTTCGGGCGGATATCGAGTTTTAATATGTTGGGGTTTCGTTTTTCACAGATACTTAACGAACGCAAAGCGTTATAGGCGTTCACGAGGCCGTATCCGGTCTCGAGGTCGAAACCGGGGTCCATAACGTCGTCGGCGGTAGAATTAATAATATCCCTTATCTCCTCGTTGCCTAACGTGGGGTCTTCAGAGAGCAATAATCCGCAAATACCCGTAACCTGCGGGCAGGCCATACTCGTGCCTTCGGCGTGATTATAAATATGGTCGCCGGGGTCCAAAGACGGGTCGTCGTTGGCATCGGCTACCGAAGCCACCCAGGTCGACCAGATAGTCTCCGTAATGCTCGTTTCAGACGCACCTCCGGGCGCGACAACATCGAGCATACTGCCGTGCTGGCTGAACGATGCACGGTTGCCCGATATATCGCAGCTACCAACAGCAATCGTCTGGTGTGAACTCGCCGGATATGCGCAGGTGTCGTTACCGATAAAAGGAATCCCTGCCATATTCCCCGACGCAGCCACTAATACCACTCCGGCAGACCAGGCGAAATCTATCATCGTGGACTCGGCCGGTTCCGGCTCGGAACTCATTCCGCCGAGGCTCATAGAGATAACGTGCGCGCCGGAAATAGTAGCAAACTCTATCCCCGCGACGATGTCCGATATTGTCATCGAACCCTCGGGGTTGCCTATTCTTACGGGAAGTATCTTGCAACCGCCTCCCGCTACTCCGGCGAACATAGTCGCGTTATCCATA